>JBDLJV010000182.1:0-4001 GCA_039714175.1 Actinomycetota bacterium | reverse complement strand
TGTTCAGGACTCGAGTGGCCCCAGCCCTCGTGCTCGGCAAGCTCTCCGGCCACGTACTGGGCATCGTGGACGAGGACGTCCACACCCTGCACGTGAGATGTGATGACATCATCAGCTCCACTGCCTGCCTCATGGTCGGTAACTATCGCGATGCTCCGATTCGGGCCATCAATCCGATATCCGCATGCGCCTTGCGGATGGCTCACAGGGAACGGAGAGATGGTCAATCCGGCGACCTCGACCGGATCATCCAATGCAGCGAATCGCACGGATGGCACATCGGCGATCGACACCGGGAACAGTGGAGGGGAGATCGCCCGTTCCAGCATCGGAGCAGGATCTTCACGTCCCCAGACACAGATGTCACAGGTGCCGGACCACATCTCCTTCATCATCGAGAGACCCTGGGTGTGATCCCAGTGATAGTGGGTGAGGAACACGGCGATCGAGTGCGCCAGCTTCAAGCCGTGTGTTTCAGCCTCGATGAGACCCGTCCCGGCATCGATGAAGGCAACCGTCATGCCATCGACGACGAGACCAAAGCATGTGGTGCTCCCGCCGTATCGATCGAACTGCGGACCTGAGACGGGGATGGAGCCGCGGGCTCCAAGGACCGTCATGTGTGCATTGGGCATCGGCTGCTTTCCCTCGGTGGCGATGCGAGGCTAGCGAATCGAACGGTCGCAGGCGACGAATCCGATGGGTAGGCTCGCAACCGGCATTAGATGATGACGGAAGGACCCAACTTGAGCAGACCAGTGATCCTGGCCGTTGACGACGATCCGCAGGTGCTCGCTTCGGTTACGAGGGACCTCCGGGCTCGTTACGCGCAGGACTACCAGATTGTGTCCGTTGGCTCGGGAGGTGAGGCACTTGATGCTCTCGCGGAGATCTCCGAGCGCGGCCGAACGGTTGCGTTGTTCCTCGCTGATCAGCGGATGCCTTCGATGACAGGAACCGAGTTCCTTCTCCAAGCACAGGAACTGTTCCCCGAGGCGAAGCGCATCCTTCTCACGGCATACGCCGATACCGAGGCAGCGATTCAAGCGATCAACGAGGTCGGCCTCGATCAGTACCTCATGAAACCTTGGACACCACCGGAGGACAAGCTCTACCCCGTCCTCGATGACGCGCTCGATGACTGGCAGGCGCATGCCGTGAAGCCGTTCGAAGGTGTACGCGTGTACGGCACGACCTGGTCCCCAACGACTTTCGAGATCAAGGCGTTCCTCGCTCGCAACGAGGTGCCCTACCAGTTCATCGACATCGACAGGGACAAGGACGGTGCCGAGATCGCCACGACAGCAGCGGAAGGGACCGCCGAGTTGCCGATCGTGATTCTCGAGGACAACTCGACGCTCATCAATCCCGCCAAGTCGGTCCTGGCACAAGCTGTCGGCATCCGTACAACGGCAGAATCCCCGTTCTACGACCTGATCATCATCGGCGGCGGGCCGGCCGGTCTCGCCGCATCCGTGTACGGCGCATCCGAAGGCCTCTCCACGGTCATGATCGAACGTCAGGCGCCGGGCGGTCAGGCAGGAACGAGTTCTCGAATCGAGAACTACCTCGGGTTCCCGAAAGGTGTCAGCGGAGCTGACCTGGCCAGGCGAGCGATTGCCCAAGCCACGCGGCTCGGTGCTGAGCTCATCACGGCCGCGGAGGTCGATGCAGTCGACGTATCAGGGCCGCTCAAGACCGTGCACCTCATCGACGGCACTGGGCTCACCTGCCGCGCTCTCATCATCGCATCCGGAATGGCCGTTCGCCGACTCAACGTGCCGGGCTACGAGAAGTTCGAGGGCGCCGGCGTCTACTACGGAGCAGCGGCAACGGAGGCAGCAACGTACAAGGACAAGCCCGTCTATGTGATCGGCGGAGCCAACTCCGCTGGTCAAGCAGCAGTCATGTTCTCAAAGACGAGTTCGAAGGTCACGATGATCGTGCGCTCTGCTGATCTTGCCGAGAAGATGTCTGCCTACCTGGTCGAGGAGATCGGGGGAATCGAGAACATCGAGGTACTCACCTCCACGCGTGTGGCCGAGGTCGTGGGTTCGGACAGGGTCGAGAGCATCACACTCGAGAACCGCGAGACCGGGGAAACCGAGATGCGCGATGCGTCCGCCCTGTTCATCTTCGTTGGCGCAGTGCCTCACACGGGCTTCCTGTCCGGCGACATCGCGAAGAATGAGAGCGGATTCATCTACACAGGCACAGATGTCCTCAGCTTCACCGACGGATGGCCGCTCGATAGGGACCCGCTACCTCTCGAGACGTCCGTTCCGGGCGTGTTCGCCGCCGGCGACGTACGCGAGGGCGCCGTCCGCCGGGTCGCCAGCGCCGTCGGCGAAGGCTCCATCGCAGTGAGCTTCGTCCATCGATATCTGGATACCGTGTGATCGAGTTCGACCTCGGAACGGTCCCGCTCTTCGCCAAGCTATCGAGCGAGGACCTGGCACGCCTCAGCGATGGGATCACCGAACGCCAACTTCAGACAGGTGACCTCCTCTTCAACGAGGGAGACGAGGCGGATGGGGCGTATGTCATCGCTGACGGAGAGCTCGAGATCCTGAAGGAATCGGCAGGACGCGACGTACGGATCGCGGTGTCCCATGAGGGCGATGTCGTCGGCGAGATGGCGCTCCTCACCGGAGAGTCACGCAACGCAGGAGCCAGGGCAATCACGGACACGACGCTCATCGCGATTCCGAGATCGTGTCTCGAGGATGTGCTGGCGAGCAGCGTCGAGGCCAACCGAGCGCTGTTCTCCGTGTTCATCGCCAGATGGCGGGAGCAGGAATCTCGCGTCCGCCAATCGGAGCGCATGGCACAGATCGGAGTGCTCACCGCGGGCTTGGCCCACGAGATGAACAACCCGGCGGCCGCCGTGACCAGTGGCTCCGAGGGCGTTGAGAGAGGCCTCTCCGACCTGATCGCACATGCTCGCAAGGTGCCGGAGGGAGTCCGTCTGCCAACACCTTCACAACCACAGCGCCAGCTCACGGCTATGCAACGTGCGGACATCGAGGAGGAGATCGCGTTGACGCTGGAGAGGATGAACATCGCCGACGCGTGGCACCTGGCGCCGGGGCTCGCATCCGCTGGCTTCGCAGCATCAGATCTCGACGATCTCGATGGCGACCACGCCGAGGATTCAATCGTCCTTGCAGCCTCGTCGACCGGAGTAGCCGGGTTGCTTGCCGAGATCACCGAGGGTTCACGGCGTCTATCCGAACTCGTAGGAGCCTTGAAGTCGTACTCGTTCCTCGACCAGGCACCCGTGCAACACGTGGATGTCGTCCGCGGTATCGAGGACACACTGCTGATTCTTCGATCGAAGACGAAGGACATCGCCATCTCCACCGAGTTCCCCGATGACCTTCCCGAGATCGTTGCATACGGCAGTCAACTCAACCAGGTGTGGACGAACCTGATAGACAACGCCGCCGACGCCATCCACACGGCCGAGCTTCCCGATGGACGCATCACGATCCGTGCCATGGAGGACGGAGGGAACATCGTTGTCCAGGTCGAGAACACCGGACCTCCTATCCCCCACGATGTCATCGACCGCATCTTCGAAGCCTTCTACACAACCAAGGAACCGGGCAAGGGAACAGGTCTCGGTCTCGACACCGCCTACAGCATCGTCGTCAATCAACACCGTGGCTCGATCACGGTTTCGTCCGATCCCGACTCGACCACTTTCACCGTGACCCTTCCGGTCACACAGAGCACCGACTGATCCACTGAGGAGCACATATGTCAGCACCATGCCCCCACCTTGAGAACATCCCACTCGTCGATATGCCCGAGGGAGGCTGCGAGGAGTGCCTCGCCATGGGCGACACATGGGTCCATCTGCGGTACTGCGTTGCCTGCGGCCATACCGGGTGCTGCGACGACTCGAAGAACCAACATGCCCGCAAGCACTGGAACAGCACGGGGCACGGTGTGGTGAGATCCAAGGAGCCCGGGGAGTTCTGGGCGTACTGCTACCC
>JBDLJV010000181.1:0-4013 GCA_039714175.1 Actinomycetota bacterium | reverse complement strand
CCGATCTCGTTGTTGGCGAGCATGACCGACACAACACCTGGCCGATCCGTCCCGGCTTCGTGAGCTGCTTCCGGCTCGATCACACCCCTGGGGGACGCTGGGATCGTGTCAACGGAGTACCCGAAGCGTACGAGGCTGCTGGCTGCGAGAAGGACCGCCTTGTGTTCGATGGCCGATACCGCGATGCGGGTTGACTCGGATGCAAGCGAGGCACCAACGACCGCGAGGTTGTCCGACTCTGTTCCCGACCCGGTGAACACGATGTCGTGTGGGCTGGCTGTGCCCAACATCTCGGATGCCCGTTCGCGCGCATCCTCAAGAGCGTTCTTGGCACGACGCGCTTGCGCGTGCTGCCCGGACGCATTCGCATCGAACCGGTCGTAGGCATCCTCGAAAGCAGCCCGAGCCTCGGGGCGGATGGTGGTTGTGGCGGCGTGATCGAGGTAGAGCGTCATTCGGGACCCACCACTTCGAGTAGGAACCCGGCGACCTCTGCCTCGTACCGGTTCGCATCGATATTCCACAGATCTGCGTGTCCGCCCTGTTCGAACCGCTCAAGATCGACGAGGTCTGGGAGTGCGTCCCTGAATGCCTCGAACTCGTTCATCGGCGTAACCGGGTCCTCTGCGCCGACGAGTAGCAGCATCTGTACGTCGAACTGCTGCGTCCTCTCGAGTTGATTGAGCAGATTCCAGTCCACACCGAACCGTACCGCAGCAAGGCGCCGCCCCAACCAGGCCACCGTGCTCGGCGTTCGTTTGCTCGACGCCCAGCGCCGAGCCACACCCTCGAGATCCAGTACGGGCGAGTCATAGATCACGCCCTGCACTGATGAGATTCTTGGAGATTCGTGAAGGAACGTGGACACGATGCTGGCACCGAATCCGGAACCGATGATCACGAAATCCTTCGCCCCTTTTCGCTCCGCGAGCGTCAAGGCAGCGTCGAGATCGTGCCACTCATCGAGTCCCCACAGTCGCATTCCTGAGTCGCTGGGCGTTGCTCCCACATCATTGCGATAGGTGATTGACAGGACGGGGAACCCCTGCTCGACAAGCCCGGGCATGAGCCGGAGGGACTCGGACAGGTGATCATTGCCCCTTCCATGGACAAAAACGATCCACGTTGCTCTCCGGCCATCGACGAACCACGTCGGATGGGGGCCAATGTCCGATGGCGCACGGGGCTCCTCGAACCCGAGTCCGTGTGCCACGAGAGGATCCCCGAAGAAAGCATCCGGATCGAGTCGAGCGCCATCGCCCGGGTCCAACTGGCCGTCAAGCATGGCGACACCACGTTCAACGGTGTCGTCCGAGATCCTGACGATTGTCGAGACTTGCGCGTAGGCATCCTCGCCTTCGAGACCCCACACGCCCTGTCGCTGCGTGTCCGGTGTGCGGGAAACGACGACCCTTCCTGCTTCGTTCGAGACGACCTTGAGCGGATAGCCTTCGAGGGCCGGCCTCGCAACGAGGAATTCAGCGCGGATCGCGTTCGAATGCATCCATCCGGCGACGACCCATCCAAGAACAAGGATGGCGGCCAGCACAAGCGCAACGCGCGTCGTCCATGGAGGTAGTCGAAAGGCCATGGCTGAAAGGGTATTGCGTTCAGCGTTCATCGTTCGGCGTTTGTCGTCGTGGGCTCATCGCTGAACTCTGGGAGCGACGTACTCGTTGCGCCGTGCCCGGCGATGTCGGTGCAGTCAGGTCCCGGTGAAGTCCGGTTTCTCCTTGGCGAGGAACGCCGCAACGCCGATCTTCGCATCGTCTGACGCGAATGCTCTGGCGAACTGCTCTGCCTCGATGGCCAGGCCCTCCACGAGCGGCTGATCGAACCCTCGAGTCACGGCTCGCTTGACAGCCGCGTACGCCTGAGTCGGACCTTGAGCGAACGCCGTCGCATCCGTGAGGGCCAGGTCCATGAGTTCGTCGTCAGGCACCACCTTGTCAGCAATACCGAGTTCGAGGGCCTCATCGGCCTTGACATGTCGCCCGGTCATGCACAGCTCCTTGCACCGCTGCATGCCCACGATGCGAGAGAGGCGTTGTGTGCCACCGGCACCGGGAGTGATTCCGAGGAGGATCTCGGGTTGACCGACCCTTGCACTCTCGGCGAGGTAGCGGAAGTCGGCGCCCATGGCCAGCTCCAGTCCTCCTCCGAGGGCGAACCCGTTGATCGCGGCAATCGTTGGCTTCTCGAGGTTCGCCAATCGGGCGATCGTCTCGGTCAGTCCCGAAGCCTGGCGATTGGAGCCACCGGTCTCGAAGGTCTTCTGGAAACCGGTGATGTCTGCCCCTGCAGCGAAGTGGGGGGCACCGGTGATGATCACAGCGCGAACATCAGGAGCCTCGGCAAGGCCGACGGCCTCGCCGATATCCGCTATCAGTTCGTTGTTGAGCGCGTTGACAGGGGGTCGGGCGAGGGTGATGATCGCGACGCTGTCCTGGGCGGAGAATTCGACGAGTTCCACGTGCATCCTTGCTGTCTCGGGGATGACAGGCTACCGCGTTTGCAGAAGGCCATCTGCTGCCGACCACGGGTCGATGCTGCGGGCCGTGATCGAGTCGAGTAGCTCCGATGCCATCTCATCGGTGCCGACCGACTGGTCGATGCTTGCACGCAGCGCAGACGAGAGATCGTGTGCGGCCCGCACCCTGCGACGAGCATCAAGTCTGGACCCTCCCGAAAGGAAGGTTCGATGATCTCTGAGTGCCTCCAGCAATTCGGCGATGCCCGTTCCTTCGGACGCGACAGTCTGGAGTATCGGTGGTCGCCACTCGGCCACAGGTCCGGTGTCGAGCATTGAAGCGATGTCCTTCACCGTCGCGTCAGCCCCACCCCGATCTGCCTTGTTCACCACGAAGATGTCCGCTATCTCGAGGAACCCTGCCTTGGCGGCCTGCACTGAGTCACCCCATCCAGCAGTCACGACCACGACCGTTGTGTCTGCAGCGGAAGCGATCTCGACCTCCGACTGCCCGACACCAACCGTCTCGATGATCACATCGTTGAAACCAAGACCATCGAGACACGCTGCAATGGCGGGGGTTGCCGTTGAGATCCCACCGAGGTGTCCGCGACTCGCCAGCGACCGGATGTAAACATTGTCATTGTCCGTGTGCCGCCCCATGCGGATCCGATCTCCGAGAATCGCTCCCCCGGTGATCGGACTGGACGGGTCGACGGCGAGTACCGCGGTTCGGGCGTCGGAACCAGTTTCGACGAGCTCCGAGACGAGTGTTGATTTCCCTGCACCCGGTGCACCGGTTATCCCCGTCGTCCAAGCCTTCCCACCCCGCGGATACAACACCTCGAGGATCTCGCGAGACGTCGCGCCGCCGTCCTCCACGGCCGAACACAGTCGTCCAAGAGCGCGCGGATCGCCTGAAGATGCCGCGTCGATGAGTGTTGCCGGGTCCACAGAGATGACCCTAGAGCGATGGGCGTTTGTCGCTGTGCGTTTGTCGCTGTGCGCAGAACGACACACGATGAACGACCAACGCTCTCAGCTTGCGACAACTTCGGAAACGCCAGGGACACGGTCCTTGAGGATTCGTTCGATGCCTGCGGTGACGGTGGTCTCCGAGATCGGGCAACCGCCGCAAGCGCCGAGAAGCTCAAGGTTGACGGTGCCGCCGATGATGGAACTCAACACGACGTCTCCCCCATCGGCTTGGAGCGCCGGACGGATGTACTCAAGGGCGGCTTCGAGGGTGCCCTTGTCTATCTCGGAGTCCGTGTCGGCAGCGCGGTCCTTTGGGGACGCGATCTCGATGATGCTGCCTTGCACACTGTCCGTCATGATGCTCCTCGTTCACTGCGATGGTAGCCGCGCACCTGCCACAGTTTCCAACATCTGCATAGGTCGAATTAATCCGCAGCGGACAGCCGACTCAAATCGGTCTCTGACGATCGCCGATGAGAGAGCCAAGTCCTGATGCATCGGCTGAGAACAGATCGATCCCGACGCGGGAAGGAACAACCACCCAGTCTCCCGAGGAGATGGCGCG
>JBDLJV010000180.1:0-4018 GCA_039714175.1 Actinomycetota bacterium | reverse complement strand
GTCTCCGCAGCACGCGCGTCTAGTCTGCACCCGACAGAACGAGAGGTACCCAATGCTCCAAGGCAAGCGTCTTCTGATCACAGGCGTGTTGACAGATGACTCGATCGCATGGCACACGGCACGCGTAGCCCAGGAACAGGGCGCCCAGGTGCTGCTCACCGGGTTCGGTAGAGGGCTGTCGCTGACCCGACGTTCAGCGAAGCGACTGCCGGAGGAAGCCGACGTTCTTGAGCTTGATATCAACAGCCAGGAGCACATGGACGCGCTCGTGGCCGACATCCGGTCACGGTGGGGTGGTCTCGACGGAGCCCTGCACGCCATCGCCTTTGCTCCTGAGGACGCCTTGGGAGGCTCATTCCTCGAGACACCGGCTGAATCGGCGTCAACCGCCTTCGTTACCTCAGCCTTCTCGTACAAGACGCTTGCCGTCGGACTCCGGCCGCTCTTCGGTCAGGCAGGAGGGGGAGCGATGGTCGGTCTCGATTTCGACAACTCGACGGCTTGGCCTGCCTACGACTGGATGGGCGTTTCGAAGTCAGCGCTTCAGTCCGTGAATCGCTACCTCGCTCGATACTTGGGACCGGAGAACATCAGGGCCAATCTGGTGGCTGCAGGTCCGCTAGCGACCGTTGCGGCGAAGTCCATCCCCGGATTCGTCCAGTTCGACGGCTTGTGGGAGATCCGCGCTCCACTCGGTTGGGACACGGGTGATCCTGAGCCGGTGGCCAACATGTGTTGCGTCCTCATGTCTGATTTCGCGTCGGCAACCTCGGGCGAGATCGTCCACGTGGACGGCGGGTTCCACGCCGTTGCTGCGGGGATCACCGAGGGTCTGTAGCGCTGGGCCCCGCGGTCGGGATAGCGAACGTGAATGTGGCGCCTCCACCTGGCGTCGGCTCGTACCAGACCCGACCGTCCATTGCCTCGACCAGTCCCTTTACGATCGACAAGCCGAGGCCTGCGCCTCCCATGGATCGAGTTGCGTGCGGTTGCAACTGAGTGAATCGTTCGAAGATGACGTCGTGCTGCTCGTAGGCGATTCCGGGGCCGTGGTCGACCACCGAGGTGAGCACTTCGTCCCGCCCGGATGACGTCACCACCTCAATCGGGCCGTCTCCACCGTACTTGATGGCGTTCTCAACGAGGTTCGTGATGACGCGTGCGAGGTGATCGGGGTCGGACCGAACGAAGTCGATTCCCTGTGTGGACGTATGCGTGACACGGCCGTCGGTATAGAGGGAGTCGAGGAGATCAACCAGGAAGGGCTCCAGCTTGATCTGCTCAGGTCTAACCGGCAGCGACTCTGCCTCGATGCGAGACATCACGAGTAGATCCTCGATCAGCGTCCGTAGCCGGTTCGCCTGCTTGGCTGCCATTTGGATCAGCTGTTGAGCCCTTGGATCGTCGGGGAGCAGTTCGGGCCGTTGAAGTGTCCCGATGGCGCCGATGATCGATGTGAGGGGCGTCCTCAACTCGTGGGAGACGACCGACACGAAATCCGTCTTCAGGCGAGCAAGCTCGGCCATCCGTTCGCCAGTTGTTTGCACCTTTTCGAAGCGGGTCATCTGATTGAGGACGAGGGCGGCAGGGGCCGCGACGGATTCGAGCGTGTCGATGTCGTCCTCGGTGAAGTCCGTCGGCTTGTCGCCAACAAGCAGAACGCCGATCGTGCGATTCTCCACCCGCATCGCGACTGCCGCGACTCGGCTTGCCTCAAGCTCCATCGCCAACCGATCATGATTCTCGATGGCATGCATTTCGTTGATAGCTGTTGCGTCGCCGCTCAGAAAGACGCGCTGGCAGATGCCCGGTTCGTCAAGTCCGAGGGAGAATTCGTCAGCCCGCACAGTGTGCCCTGAAACCCAGATGGGCGACATCAGCTCGAGTTGCTCGTCATCGCCGTTGTAGAGGAGAACCAGGCCGACACGAGCGTTGACGGAATCGGCGACGCGTCCGATCAGTTCAGGGAGGACCTCGTTGAGCTTCGACCCCGCGCCGATGGTGCGGGACACGTCATAGAGGTTCGACAGCTGCTGTTCCTGTCTGGCGAGTTCAGCACCGCGGAAGGAAACGGACCTGTAGGCAGCGTCCGTCGCTTCGAGCTGTGTCCGAATCCCAACGGAGATGAGCAGCACGAAGATGATCGCTCCGACGAACGGCAGGATGAGTGCGATGAAGTCGACGGGTGCGGTAACTCCGGCATCGGCGATGGACGCGGCGAAAGCGATCGTTGCTCCCGCTCCGAGCGTGATGAGCGACACGTTGGGTATCAGGGTGGCCGCGGCGAAGAACATGACCAGGAGCAGCCCGATGCCGTTGGGTGTGCCTTCCGAAACGGTATCGAACAGCAACACAGCGAGGAGGGAAGTCGCGCTCCAGATGAGAATCGCCCAGTCACCGACCCTCGATGTGAGCATGGAACGCCACGGTGCAAAGGTGACGATGATCAAACCTGCGCCGAAGCTGCCGATGATCGTTGCCAGAGCGACGATGTCGTTCAGGTCGAGTGAGAACGCCCAAAGGGCGAGCATGACCATCCCGATCCACGCGACGATAAGACCCGTGCGGATCACACGGATGCGGTAGTCGATGATCAGGTCACGGTCCGTCAATCGTTCAAACCTCTTGCCATGTCAGCTCCAACGGTAACCTCCGCCCATGGCTCGGGTACTTCTTCTCTTCGGCGGCCGTTCATCGGAACATGAGGTTTCGTGTGCCTCCGCCGTGTCGGTGCACGATGCGCTCGTGGAGGCGGGGCATCGCGTGATCCCTGTCGGAATCGATCGTGACGGTAGCTGGTATCTCTCAGATCCAACGTTTCGTCCGTTCCGCGCCGAGGGACGATCCGTTGAACTGAACGTCCCTTCGGGATCATTGCGCGTTGCGGACCATGGTGTCGAGTTCGACGTTGTGTTTCCCGTACTGCACGGCCCCTTCGGAGAGGACGGGACGATCCAGGGGCTGCTTGACACCTGCGGACTGCCGTACGTTGGTTGTGGAGTGCTGGGCAGCTCGCTCGCGATGGACAAGGATCTGGCAAAACGTGTTGTCCAGGCCTCAGGCATCGCGACGACCCCCTGGCTGCGGCTGTTCCGACACAGGTGGGACGAGGATGCGCACGGGATCATCGATCAAGTCGTCACCTCTCTGCACTACCCGGTGTTCGTCAAACCGGCTGCGCAGGGCTCCTCGATCGGTGTCAGCCGAGCGGAGAGCGACCAAGACTTGAAGGATGCGCTGACGAACGCGTTCCGATATGACTCGAAGGTCATCGTCGAGAGGGCAGTTGCCGGTCGCGAGATCGAAGTCGGTGTGATCGACGGTCCGGCATCTTCCGTTCCGGGCGAGGTGATCACGGAGAGCGCGTTCTACACCTATGACGCGAAGTACGCAGATGATTCGTCCCGCTTCGAAGCGCCGGCGCGGCTACCGCGATCGGCGGCGAGTGAAGTTCGGTCGCTCGCCGAGCGAGTATTCACAGAACTCGGGCTCTCCGGATTGGCTCGCATCGATTTCTTCTACGACCAGGCAAGGGGTCGGTTCCTGTTCAACGAGGCGAACACGCTGCCCGGGTTCACTTCGATCTCAGGATTCCCGAAGATGTGGGTCGCGTCCGGCATGACCTATCCGGAGATCTGCTCACATCTTGTGGATGCAGCGTTCACCCGTCACGAGGAACGGGGCAGACTCTCGATCCGGTGAGATCGCTCAGATGCGAACAACGGGGCACGTGAGCGTTCTCACGATCCCCACTACGGGTTGGATTTGCGTGACCACGAGGTGGCCGAGCGCATCGACGTCCGCAGCCTCTGCCGAAACGATGACATCGTACGGGCCTGTCACCGCTTCGGAAGACAACACGCCATCGAGTCCCTTGATCTCGTGGGCTACCTCGGACGCACGGCCGCTATCGGTCTGGATGAGTACAAATGCTTGAACCATGAACTCAGGCTATCAGGTATCAGCTATCAGGGTTCAGTGTTCTTCCCTGACGCCTGACGCCCGACGCCTGATACCT
>JBDLJV010000179.1:0-4042 GCA_039714175.1 Actinomycetota bacterium | reverse complement strand
CTCATCGACGGCGGCCTCGGCCAGAAGTTCCTCTCGGCCCTGGTCGCAGGTCTCGAGTCCCCCACGGCCTGACACTCCCTCGACGGCGTGTCGAGTACGGGCCATGCGTAGCATCTCCTGATGGCTTCCCCGAAGCAACCGACCCAGAGCGTACGCGAATCCGGCAGGCAAAAGGAGCCGATGGCTGCTTCCGTGAGGATTCGTGCGGTTGCCCTGCCAACCGAGCACGGCGGCTGGGGTTTCACGCTCGAGCCGATCCTGCTCGGACTCCTCGTGGCTCCATCAGCGGCGGGGTGGGAGATTTCAGCAGCGGCACTCGGGATCTTCCTGGCACGTCGACCTCTGAAGATCCTCTCCACCGACCGCGTCCGAGGACGCTGGCTCCCGCGATCGAAGATGGCTCTTCTCTTCACGCTGATCTACGGCGGGTTCGCTGCGGCAGGAGCCGTCGGCGCCCTGTTCACCGCCGAAGGACCCTTCCTGATCCCCATCCTGGTCGCGGTACCGCTCGCGATGTTGACGATGCGAGCTGACGCACACAGCAAGAACCGTGCACTCATAGCCGAGATGGCGGGGCCTGTGGCGATGGCCGCCACTGTCGCAGCAATCACCATCGCTGCAGGATGGGGTCTTGCTCCGGCGTTCGGGTTGTGGCTCGTCCTCGCTGCCCGTGATGTTGCTGCGATCACCATGGTGCGGGGCCTGGTGCGTCGTCTGCATGGCAAGCGAGCCGCAATCAAAAGGATCTACACCATCCAGCTCACATCGGTCGCCCTCGTGGCGATCGCTGCCAGCGCCGGAATCGTCCCGTGGCTGAGCGTTGTGGCCATTGGCCTTGTCGTCCTCGTGAGCGTCGTATCACTCAACCGGCCACCGGCTCAGCCGAAGGTCATCGGGTGGACGCAGATGGTCGTCGGCCTGATGGTCGTTCTCATCACCGCCACCGGCGTCAACCTCGGAATCTGACTCCACCGGATTCTTGCGTCAATCCTGCCAACATGTTGGCCATCCTGACGCCAGAATCCCTAGGAGTAGTCCTCGAGGGGTGGGCAGGCGCAGAAGACGTTGCGATCTCCGTAGGCGTTGTCGATGCGGCTCACCGGAACCCAGTACTTCCACTGGCGCAAACCGGACACGGGGTACGCGGCCTTCTCTCTCGAGAAACCATGACTCCAGCTGTCGGTGGTCACATCTTCAGCCGGATAGGGAGCGTGTCGCAGCACCGAGTCCTCAGCGGCGACCTTGCCGGATGCGACTTCATCGATCTCGCCCTTGATGGCGACCATCGCGTCGACGAACCGGTCGAGCTCGTACTTCGACTCGGACTCGGTCGGCTCGATCATCAACGTTCCAGCAACAGGGAACGACATCGTCGGTGCGTGGAATCCATAATCGATGAGACGTTTGGCGATGTCCTCATTGTTGATCCCGGTCTCGGCGTCAATGCCGCGGATATCGATGATGCACTCGTGGGCCACGAATCCGAGCGGTCCTGTGTAGAGAACCGGGTAGTGGTCCGCGAGCTTCTTCGCCAGATAGTTGGCGTTGAGGACCGCAGCCTCCGTCGACTTGCGGAGACCCTCGGGTCCAAGCATCGCGATGTACATCCATGAGATCGCAAGGACCCCGGCGGAACCCCACGGTGCTGATGACACGGCGCCGGTGCCGTCGTCGGGTCCCGGAAGATCAGGAACGAGACTGTGCCCCGGCAGATGTGGAGCAAGGTGTGCCTTCACGCCGATCGGCCCGACGCCCGGTCCTCCTCCACCATGCGGGATCGCAAACGTCTTGTGCAGATTGAGGTGGCTGACGTCGGATCCGAACTGACCGGGCTCTGCCACACCCACCATGGCATTCAGGTTCGCTCCATCGAGGTACACCTGGCCACCGTTCTGGTGCACGATGTCACAGATCTCGATGATCTCGCTTTCAAATACGCCGTGGGTCGACGGGTACGTGACCATGATCGCAGCAAGGTTCTCAGCGTGCTCGGTCGCCTTCGCCTCAAGGTCGGCGACGTCGATGCTCCCGTCTTCGTCGGTCTTGATCACGACGACCTTCATGCCGGCCATGACCGCCGATGCAGGATTGGTGCCGTGAGCAGACGATGGAATGAGACAGATGTTGCGATGTCCCTCGCCACGCGCCTGGTGATATCCGCTGATGGCAAGGAGACCAGCGAATTCGCCCTGGGCACCCGAATTCGGTTGCACAGAAACAGCGTCGTATCCCGTGATGGCGGCAAGCCATCGCTCCAGATCGTCGATCAGTTCGAGGTATCCAGCAGCCTGATCGAGCGGCACGTAGGGATGGATGTCCGTGAACTCGGGCCACGTGATCGGTGCCATCTCCGTCGAAGCGTTGAGCTTCATCGTGCAGGACCCGAGAGGGATCATCGAACGGTCAAGCGCGATGTCCTTGTCCTGGAGTCTGCGGAGGTAGCGCAGCATCTCGGTCTCGGAGCGATAGCGCCGGAAGGTCGGATGGTTGAGGAATGAGCTCCCTCGCGCGACCGACTCCGGGATCCCTGACATTCCCTCATCGGCGGAATCCACACCGAACACCCCACAGAGCGCATCGATGTACGAATCCGTGGTCGTCTCATCGATCGACACACCCACGGTGTGCTCGTCGACATGCCGCAGATTCATCTTCGAGTGCCTCGCCTTGGCGAGCGTCTCCTCGGCGTTGTCGACCTTGATGGTGAGGGTGTCGAACCAGGAGTCGTTCACGATCTCATAGCCGCCGGCCGTCAACCGAGCTGCGAGTGTGTTGGTCCTGCTGTGGATCGATGTCGCAATCTCGGTCAAGCCCTCGGGTCCGTGGTACGTGGCGTACATACCAGCCATCACAGCAAGCAGCACCTGGGCGGTGCAGATGTTGGACGTCGCTTTGTCGCGACGGATGTGCTGTTCACGTGTCTGGAGTGTCAGCCGGTAGGCAGGACGACCCTGCGTATCGATCGATACACCAACGAGACGGCCCGGCATTGAGCGGCGGTACTCGTCACGGGTGGCCATGAACCCTGCGTGGGGACCTCCGAACATCATCGGTACGCCGAAGCGCTGGGATGAACCGATGGCGATATCCGCTCCGAGTTCTCCCGGCGGCGTGATGAGCGTGAGTGCCATCAGATCGGTTGCCACGGCAACAAGCGCGCCTGATTCATGCATGCGTTCGATGATCGGAGCGATGTCGGGGATGTGACCATGGGTACCCGGATACTGGAGCAACGCGCCGAACACGGTGGAGGGATCCAGATCAGTGACCGGGTCCCCGACCACCACGTAGTAGCCGAGAGGGATAGCACGAGTCTTGATGACCTCGAGCGTCTGGGGGTGGACATCCTTGTCGACGAAGAACGCCATGTTCTTGTTGCGGCCGACACGCTTGATGAGCGTCATCGCCTCGGCGGCTGCCGTGCCTTCATCGAGGAGTGACGAATTGGCGATGTCGAGACCGGTGAGATCCGAGACAGCCTGCTGGAAGTTGAGGAGTGCTTCGAGCCTGCCCTGGGAGATCTCCGGCTGATAAGGCGTGTAAGCGGTGTACCAGCCCGGATTCTCGAGGATATTCCGCTGAATCACGCCCGGCGTGATGGTGCCGTAGTACCCCATGCCTATGAAGGAGTGATACACCTCGTTCTTCGATGCGATCTTGCGCATCTGCTCGAGGGCATCGATCTCAGAGGTCGGGCCGGGGACATCCGGCAAACGGTGGGACCGGATGGCGTCAGGCACGGCCCGATAGAGAAGGTCGTCCACGGACTCGACGCCTACAGTCGCAAGCATCGAGTCGAGTTCCGACGAATCAGGGCCGATATGGCGGTCTACGAATCCTCGTGGTGTGGGGCGGTCTGACATTGGTTGGCTCCTCTTGGCACGGCGTTAAGCGTGCCCCGTCTGTCGCACAACCTGAGAGATTCACCGCGTGAGCGGCTTTCCCCTTCGGTGAGGGATTGAACCCT
The DNA here is from genome assembly GCA_039714175.1 of Actinomycetota bacterium. Lineage (GTDB taxonomy): Bacteria > Actinomycetota > Acidimicrobiia > Spongiisociales > UBA5794 > B3-G11. The sequence goes on along the minus strand of JBDLJV010000179.1, from coordinate 75 downwards.
GCTTTCCAGAGGTGCCTCTTCCTGCGGTCCGTTTGCCTGAGAGATTCCCGGGGCGGTTGCTCCTTCGGCGCCGAT
>JBDLJV010000178.1:0-4060 GCA_039714175.1 Actinomycetota bacterium | reverse complement strand
ACACGGATGAACCACGTGTCGTCGATGTGTGATGGCGTCACGGCAACCCGTCCCGTGGCATTGAGGTCGTCGGCGAGCTTTGTCGTTGCCTCGTTCCCGTCCACGTGTACGAAACACACCAATCCGAACGGATGCGGAGCGAACAACTCGAATCGATCGTCACCGTCGATCCATGCGGCCAGATCGTTGGCAAGCGAAACGTGGCGACGAACCATCGACCGGAGTCCCTCGGCCCCGTAGTACCGGATCACCCACCACAGCTTCAGGGCTCGGAAGCGACGACCGAGGGGAACGTGCCAATCCCGGTAGTCAACAACATCACCGGTGTCTGTTGCAGCGTTGCGTAGGTACGGAGGAAGGATGCTCATCGTGTCGATGAGATGTTCACGATTTGCCACCCACAGCACGTTGCAGTCGAAATTCACCATCATCCACTTGTGCGGATTGAACGTATAGCTGTCCACCCTTGTCAATCCCGGCTGGTGCCCCCGGAACTCCTCACAGACCATCGCTGTGCCCGCATAGGCGGCATCGACGTGGTGCCACAACCCCTGCTCACTGGCGATATCTGCGATCGCTTCGATGGGATCAACTGCTGTTGTCGCGGTTGTGCCGATCGCGGACACAACGGCAATCGGAAGTAGCCCATCAGCGATGTCGGCGTTGATCACTTCGCGCAGCGCCACAGGATCCATGGCAAAGGCATCATCTACGCCCACCTTGCGGCAGTACCCGATGCCCGCGACCGTGCATCCCTTCTCGATCGACGAATGTGCCTGATCCGACACATACACGACCATCCTGCTCGCAGGGCCTTCTTCCTCCTTGCGGTGACGAGCGACGACCAGGGCCGCATGCGTGGCGTCCGACGCACTCATCTGGATCACTCCCCCACCGGGACCCGACGACTTCCAGCCGTTGGGGAGTCCCATGAGGTCAACAAGCCAATCGAGCACCTTCGACTCGATCTCGGTGGTCGATGGCGACGTCGACCACAACATGCCCTGCTGGCCGAGGCCTGCAGACACGAGCTCGGCAAGGATCGACGGGCCCGAGACGTTGGCGGGGAAGTAGGCGAACCAGTTCGGTGACTGCCAGTGCGTGATCCCTGGCATGACGATGTCATCCAGGTCGACAAGCATCTCGGCGAAATCATCACCGGTCTCGGGCGCTTCATCCGGAAGCAGCCGCGCTATGTCACCGGGTTCAACCGTGGGCAGCACCGGCAGCCCCTCGACGGCTTCCATGTAGCCAGCCAGCCAGTCGATGACTGCGTAGCCGTTCTCCCGGAACTCCTCAGGTGTCATGTGCATGGAAGAGACATTAGAACAGAGAACAGAGAGCAGAGATCGTCTCAGGTCTCAGGTCTCAGGTAGGACAGCAATTCTCGCATCATGAACGCGGTTGCCCCCCACAGGATGCCTTCGGGGAACTCGAAGAACCACAGGTCGTGACCAAACCAGTCTCGTGTCGTCCACCGGGATTCATCGAGGAGTTCCGTGAGCGTCGGTTCGACGATCACGTCGACCTCTCTCGGGTCCGGCACGAAGTTGGTGGGACGTGAGATCCTGGCGACCACCGGGACAATCGGCTTCGTCCTGTTGCGCGTTGTGACAGGGGTCAATCCTCCGATGATCTCAAGAACAAGATCAGGCTGCAGCCCGATCTCCTCCCACGCCTCCCGCTTGGCCGTGCTGATGGGCTCCTCGCCATCTTCTCGGTGACCGCCGGGGAACACAATGTCTCCGGGATGGGTCGGCATGTGATCCGGGCGTCGCGTCAGGACGACACGAATGTCACCGTGCTCGTCCTCATACAGAGGGACGAGTACGGCGTACTCCGCCCCGGGAGGATCAACAACGCCGGGGAGGTTCTCCAGGAGAGTCCATGCATCCACTCTGCGAGCTTATCGGGATAGGCTGACCCCAATGGCGACCCACATGCACAGCCAACCTCGCTACACGAAGCGGCTGATGCTGCGTCCCTTCAGGCGCAGAGATGTTGCCGCGCTCCATGAAGCCGTGACCGCCTCACTCGGCGATCTCCAGCCGTGGTTACCGTGGGCAGAGGGATATGACCGGGGGACCGCACAGCGATTCGTGCGCGAATCCGTGGGAGCGTGGGCTGAAGGGCGAGCATTCGATTTCACGATCAGGGCCATCGACGATCCTGATCGACACATCGGCAATGTCTCGGTGTGGCCGACCTCACAACAGAACCACATCGGCGAGGTTGGGTACTGGATACGCTCAGATGAGACCAACAATGGTTTCGGGGCTGAGGCAACGACCCGAGCAACCCAGATCGGGTTCGAGGAGATGGGCCTGCACAAGGTGCAGTTGCGGATTGCGGTTGGGAACATCGCTTCAGATCGAATCGCTGAGAAGCTCGGCTTTGTTCAAGAGGGTGTACTCCGCGACGAGGTGAAGGTCGGCGCATCGTGGCTCGACCACACTGTTTGGTCGATGCTCGAGCAAGAGTGGTGGGCACGCCGCGAGCAGCATCGCGCCGAAGGCACAATCTCCTAGTCGTCTACTCTTTATCGAGAAGATCGAAGAGAAAGTAGGCCCCAGAATGCGGATTGGGATCCTCACCGGCGGGGGCGATGTCCCCGGATTGAACCCTTGTATCAAAGCCGTGGTCAACCGTGTTGCTGAACAAGGCCACGAAGTTGTCGGCTTCCGTCGTGGTTGGGGCGGACTCCTCAACACGAATCCCGATGATCCGGACTCGGTCGCGGAGAACACGATCAAACTCGATCCGGCGACAGTCCGGACCGTTGACCGGACCGGAGGAACGTTCCTGCATACATCGCGAACACACCCGGGGAAGGTTCGCTCCACCGAGATCCCTGACTTCTTGGCCGACCGTGCTGTCGGCGACGGCACACAGGACTTCACCGATCACTCGCTACGAGTTCTTGACAGCCTCGGGGTCGATGTGCTGATCCCCATCGGAGGTGATGACACTCTGTCATACGGGCTCCGCATGCATGAGGAAGGTGTTCCTGTCATCGCCATCCCCAAGACCATGGACAACGATGTCCACGGAACGGACTACTGCATCGGATTCTCCACGGCTGTGACACGGGGCGTCGACTTCATCCACAACCTTCGCACGAGCACGGGCAGCCACGAACGTATCGCTGTGGTCGAGCTCTTCGGCCGGTACTCGGGCGAGACGAGCCTCATCACCGCCTATCTCGCGGGCGTCGACAGAGCGGTGATCTCTGAGGTTCCGTTCGATGCCGACAGGCTGGCACGCATGTTGGTCGACGACAAAAGGAAGAACTCTTCCCACTACGCGATGATGACCATCTCAGAAGGGGCGACGCTCGCCGAAGGTGAGATGGAGCTGAGCGGGGAAGCGGATGCGTACGGGCATCGCAAGCTCGGCGGAATCGGAGCCACGACCGCGGAGTTGGTCAAGGAAGCGACAGGCGAGAACATGATCTACCAACAGATCGGTTACCTCATGCGCTCCGGTCGCCCCGACTCCCTCGACCTCATGGTTGCCACCAACTACGCCAACATGGCGGCGGACCTTGCGCTTGAGCGCGCATCCGGTCGCATGGTCGCTCTGCGCGGCGGCACCTATACCAACGTGCCGATCACGGTGACCAACGAGGGTGTCAAGCGGGTCGATGTTGGTGAGCTGTACGACGTGAACGAGTACCGCCCGAAGATCCGCCACGTCATGGGCAAGCCCATGTTCCTGTACTGACAGAAGCCGGAAGACGGAACGCTGCGCTTTCGGAAGTCGGACTCTCGCTCCGTGCCACGATGCGCTGACGGGGCTCGCAGCGCTACCGTTGACTCATGACCGAATGGATGAACACCCTCATGGATTCGATCGCGATCATCGGAGGCTTCCGCGTCCTGATTGCAGCGATTCTCGGCGTCATCCTCGGATTCGAGCGTCAACGCTCGAACAAGGATGCCGGTCTGCGGACCTACGCCCTGGTCGCGGCAGGCTCGGCGTTGTTCACGGTCCTGTCCATCGAAGGGTTCGAAGCCGCAGACACCTCGAGGGTCGCAGCACAGATCGTCACCGGAATCGG
>JBDLJV010000177.1:0-4087 GCA_039714175.1 Actinomycetota bacterium | reverse complement strand
CCCTCCCCTTCGGGCGGATCGTCAACGATGAGTGAGTTCAGGTTGCCACCAACGTCGTAGCCCCCGGCCTCGAGTATCGCCACGAACTGGCGCCCGGATACCGATACGACCCATTCCGAGTAGGGAGCGATGCCGATGTCGGGCGAGTCAACCGGCTGGAGATACGGGATCCGAGAGCTTGCCCACACATCCTGATTCGCTCTCGACCGGGACCCGACATTCGCGGTGTACACCGCCTCGATCGGGCGCCCTCCGTGGAGCATCACCTCCCCCGCAGTCGACGCAACAGCGGCCTCCCACCGATCCCCGTACTTGCCTTCCACGAGCTGTACGCCTTTGTACGCCTGGCAACGAGTCGTGGCGCAGATGTCGTACTCATACCGGGCTGCGTCGCCCTTCCTGGGGCCGAGCAAGCGGCGTGCAAGGTACGTCCTTGCCGCTACTGCCTGCGCTGCCAGAGCTTCGGGGTGCCACGAGAACGGCATCTCCGCAATGCCCTGGAGGTACTGCTCGATCGACGCGTACTCGGTGAACGCGATCCCGTCGGATCTGTTCGTGAACTTCACCGGACCGGCATATCGGCGGCCGTTGATCTCGAAACGCGTGGAGTCGGTGCCGACGAGCTCGATCGTCACAACATCGGTGGTCGGGCTGATCGCTTGGGCCGCTGGCTGCACCAACGCAGCAACCATCACGGTCATCAGGACGACCAGGAGGAGCTGCCTCATACGCGTTCGATGGCTGCGCCAAGCGAGCGAAGCTTCGGCACCCACCCGTCGTATCCCCGGTCAACGTGCTGGGCATCACGGATGAGCGTCTCCCCGTCGGCACGCATCGCTGCGATCGTGAGGGCGGCTCCTGCCCTGATGTCGCATCCGTCAACTTCGCAGCCCGAGAGACGGTCGACGCCCCGAATCACCACATGCTGACCATCAGCGTGGATGTCAGCCCCCATCCGGTTCAGCTCGCCGAGATAGCGGAATCTGCCCGAATAGATGTTCTCGGTGACAAGGGATGTTCCGTCAGCTACTGACAACAGCGAGACCATCTGGGGATGCATGTCGGTGTGGAAACCGGGATACGGCAGTGTCGCAATGTCCACGGCGCCCGGACGTTCCGGTCCAACAACCGTGACAGAGGACTCCGTCGTATCCACGCGACATCCGATCGACCGGAGCTTCTGGAGTTCCATACGCAGGTGCTCAGGCCTGCAATCGGTGACCGTGACCGTTCCTGCTGTCATCGCTCCGGCCGCAAGATAGGTACCGGCCTCGAGACGATCGGGGACGGTTCGATGCTGTGTCGCCGACAGTTCGTTGACACCGGTGACCACAATCGTCGAGGTTCCAGCGCCTTCGATCTTGGCCCCCATCTCGATGAGATACTCGGCCAGGTCCACCAGTTCCGGCTCGCGCGCTGCGTTCCCAATGGTGGATGTTCCCTCGGCAAGCACAGCTGCCAGCAGCAGGTTCTCCGTGGCGCCCACGGATGGAAACTCGAGATAGACGTCGCTGCCGACCAGGCCGTTGGGAGCGGACCCGTGAAGTACCCCGTGGCTCAATTCGAAGGTTGCTCCCATAGCTTCGAGACCCTTGACGTGGAAGTCGATCGGACGAGAACCGAAATCGTCACCGCCGGGGAGTGCGACCCTTGCTTCACCGGTGCGCACGAGAAGTGCTCCCAGCACGAGGATCGACGCACGCATCTGACGAACAAGATCGAGAGGGGCCTCCGGTATCGGGTTCTCCGGCACCTCGATGGTCAGCGTCGTCCCCGAACGCACGCACGTGGCGCCGACATGCTCGAGAACCCGGCCCATGATCTCGACGTCGATGATGTTCGGGACGTTCGAGATCTCATGGGTACCAGGGGCAAGAAGTGTTGCCACCATGTGCTTGAGCACAGCGTTCTTCGCACCGCCGATGGCGATGCTTCCTGAGAGCGTCTGGCCGCCACGTACGAGGAAGGAATCGGACATGTGCAAGAGGTTACGACGACGGACCGTTTGACGGGTGGAATGTGAATCAGCTCTCAGCCTTCAGTACTTCGAGGCTCGTGAAGACCTGGTCCGCGTGGGTCTCCCACGAGTCGTTCGGGGCTCGCAGCTCGATGGCTATGCCTCGGGACCCGTCGACGGGATACAACAGGTGCCACATGTCGCCGTCGGAATGATTGCCCCAGCTCTTGATCGCACCGCCAACCTGCCTTGCCGATCGTTCGAAGCTCCCGACCTCGGCGTCATCGAGAAGGGCCCAGAACGCAGCAGTCACCTCTTCGGGTGGAACCGGCCATGTCCCGCCGGCATTCTCGACCACGGCCTCCATGTCAAGGGTGCCAACCGTGAGGAAGGTGTTGTCAGGGTCGATTCGATGATTGAAGGCGATATATGTGTCGCCGATCTCGGGGACCCAACCCTCCGGCACGTCGACGCAGAAGAGATCATTGCACACCTGCTGAGTCGCTTCGATGCTCGGCGCCGCCGGCCCACTGGAGCAAGCGCTGGCGACCAGCAGGAAGAGAATCGGCAGCAATTTCCGCATCAGTGAAGAGTACGCACGGATCGAGGCAACGCCTACGAGGTATGCCTCTTCTCCCTGACGCCTGATGCCTGATGCCTGACGCCTGATTCCCAACTACTCTGCCGGCAACAACACCGAGGGAGACAGCGTGCGCGTAGTGATCGGATCGGATCACGGAGGATTCGAGCTCAAACAGCAACTGATCGACCACATGACAAGGTCTGGTCACGACGTGATCGACGTTGGAACCGACTCAGAGGAATCCGTCGACTACCCCGACTTCTCCGCCGCCGTCGGTCGCGCAGTCGTTGCCGGTGAAGCCCCGAAGGGCATCATCGTGTGCGGCTCGGGAGCCGGCGGCTCGATCGCAGCGAACAAGATCACCGGTGTCCGCTCAGCGGTTGTCCACGACCACTACACGGCGCACCAGGCCGTCGAACACGATGACATGAACGTCCTTGCCCTCGGCGGGAGAGTTGTGGGTTTCAACGTGGCTTCGGAGATCGTTGACGCCTATCTGGCTGCTGAATTCACGGGCGAGGAGCGCCATTCGCGGCGACTCCGCAAGGTCGTCGAACTGGACCGCAACCGCGGTTGAGCAGCCTATGAACGACATCGATCCCCCACCTCCCGAGTCGATCTGGGCGGCTGGCTGCGTGGTCACCCGCCGTAAGAAGAACGGCAAGCCCGAGTACCTGCTCATCTACCGCGAGAAGTACCGGGACTGGACACTCCCGAAGGGAAAGGTCGACAAGGGAGAGACCTTCCTCCAAGCCGCTGAACGCGAGACGGTCGAGGAGACCGGGTTCACGGGGAAAAACCCCAGACCGATCGGCACTGTTGGCTACAAGACACGTGCCGGAAATCCGAAGGTGGTCTGGTGGTGGCTAATCGATGCGAAGAAGGGCAAGTTCAAGCCCAACAGCGAGGTCGACGAGATCAGTTGGCTGACACGCAAGAAGGCGATCAAGAAGCTGTCGTACCGCAATGATCGCGAGGTGCTGGATCGTGCCCACGACGTCAACCTCGCGAAGTCTGCAGGGATGATCTATCTGGTTCGCCACGCCTCGGCGGGCAAGCGCAGGGACGCCGATGTCGACGACTGGCAGCGTCCGTTGGACAAGCAGGGCAGGAAGCAGAGGCGAGCGATCTCGGACCTCCTGATGGCTCACCCGCTCACACGGATCGGATCCTCCAGGTACACAAGGTGCATGGAGACGGTCAATCGTTTGGCAAAGATCAACGGAATGCCCGTCGAGGTCGAACCAGCGCTCTCGGAGGGAAGCCATCCGCACAGGGTTGTGAGCCTGATCGCAGGCCTCCAGGGTGAATCCGCGGTCCTGTGTACTCACGGTGACATCATCGAAGACTTCGTCGGCCATCTTTTCGCCGAACAGGTTCCCATGGACGGCCCGATGGAGTGGAAGAAGGGCTCCATCTGGGAGTTGAGAACAGTTGCGGGCCGAGTCGTGTCGGGACGGTACGTTCCGCCGCCGACCTAGAGGCCTTCGAGCCCGCTGGCTGCTGACTCGTCAAGTAGCCAGAGCACCTGTTCAGTCGCTGTCACC
>JBDLJV010000176.1:0-4155 GCA_039714175.1 Actinomycetota bacterium | reverse complement strand
GTGGGCGCTACTGGACTCGAACCAGTGACCCCCGCCTTGTAAGGGCGGTGCTCTAGCCAACTGAGCTAAGCGCCCGGGTCGGGCAATGGTAGAACGAACGGCTGGTCAATCGATCCGGAGTGTTGTCCCCGATTTCGTGACTCGCATCTGGCCTGCTCGCTGCACGAATGCATCCCCCTCGACGGCCGTATTCGTGTTCGTGCAGCCTCCAGCGGCATGCGGCTGGTAGTCAACACTCATCGAACGCACCGCTCTCACGACACCGCCGAGGTTCACGGATGTCGCATTCGTCCAACGTGCCTCGAATCCCGGCCCGTCACACGGTGCATACGACTCGATGTACATCACAGGAGCCCGCATGTATCGACTGGCATTGACCAGTTCCCTGACGACGACCCGCTCCCCGCTCTGCAGATTCGTCACTGCCCCGAACCACGGGTATGTCTCGTTGGCGCGCTCGTCTCCCCTCTCGATCGTCAGCTTGTAGGGAACCGCTTGCCTCCATGCGTAATCCCTCGTTGCCGTCTCCTCGATCACCGAGGGAAGCGCAGACTCGCTCGCCGTGAGGGCGGATCCCCCGGCGTCATATCCCTCCCAGTTGATCGCGCTGCGGTCCGGGAATCGGGGATCGTGCTGGAGGCCCAGGTGACAGCTTCCACCGGACGGGCGTACAAATGCCCCCTGAATCGCGAACGAGACGAGGCGATCGAGCTCTGGCCGTCGGGCCACCTCAAGGGTCACCGATGCTTCAACAACGCGTTCGCCGTAGGGCAGATCCCACCAGAGGAAGAACGATGAGGCACCGCTCACACTCGGCGGAGCACCAGCGACGCGCTCGCTGACGTGTGGAGCTAACAGATTTCTGACCCAGTCACGCATTGTTCAACCATAACGCCGACATGCTGTCGGGGAAAGAGATCTATATCCTCCACCGCATGGCGGTGGTACAGAATCGGATTCTTCGCGGCATCCTCATGGCACTCGGCTGGCTATGGGTCGGGATCGCGTTCGTGGGTGTGGTTGTCCCTGTGCTACCAACCACGGGTCCGATCCTGTTGGCTGCACTCTTGTTCTCCAAGTCATCCGAGCGATTCGATCATTGGCTCGCAAACAACCGGTTCTTCGGATCCATCGTGAGCGATTGGAGGGCGGGGAACGGATTCACGGTCAAGGCAAAAGCCATCGCTGTGGCCGCCATCTTCATCTCATTCGGCATCACGACCACGTGGGTGATCACGGGAACATACGGACGGGTGGCGTTCTGGCTCCTCGCCGCCGCAATCTCGACCTATGTCGTGACACGTCCCACCAAGGCCCCAGAGCTTGCGGCTGAGACCGCCAGCGTCGCCTGACACCGGCTGCCCTGACACCGGCTGCTAGGCGTCTACCCGTTCAGATGTTCCTCACCGACCGTGGGGAGGTCCGTGGGCATGAGTGGGTTCGGTCGATGATCGTGATAGTGCCGAAGAACCACCGCATCGCACACCGAGCACAGGTGCACCGGACGAGTGCCGACAATCGAGAGTTGCGTACCCCGAGATTTCTCAACTATCGCAAGAGGCACTGTCTGGAGATCGTCCCCGCCGCACTTCGGACAGGTGCGCGACAGAGGTCGATCCCAGGTCTCCGCGCATGTGCCGCACTGCATCTTGATCGAGTCGTCGGAGCGAACACCAGCGAGTTCTTCTGATTCCCCGCAAGAGGGACACGTGATGTCGATCGCCATCGGGGCCTCGAAACGTTGCGCTACGCCCGCACCCGGGCTTGCACCATTATGCACGCATCGATCAGAGCTGGGATGCCGAGTTCTTCCACCCGTCTGCGCACGGCGTCGTCGGCAGCGCCGGGTTGTATCCACACCGCGGCGTCATCGAATTCCGCGACTTTGTCGAGAACTCTCAGCGTGCGCGGAGGCGGAACAACGACATTGACGATGTCCGGCACCTCAGGCAGGTCATCGAGCGATTTGTAGGAGACGTCGCCATCGACGGTCGAACGGCCGGGGTTCACCGCTGCAACCCTGTAGCCCTTGGCCTTGAGATCCCGATAGATCTTGCCGCCGTATTTGCCTGGTATGTCTGTTGCCCCCACGACCGCGATCAACGGATCAGGGAGGTCCAAACGAGTGGAAACTGGATCATTCATGCCTGATACAACCTCACCTTCGGGACACTATTCCTCGGATCCCTTCGACCCGGGAGTGGATAGTACGGCACCGAACGTTGCCAACAGGATCCGGAGGTCGAGTCGCGTCGAACGCTTCTCCACATACTCCTCGTCCCACTTCGTCCGCTCCGAAAGCGCAATCGAGTCACGACCGTGGATCTGCGCGAGTCCTGTGATCCCCGGCTTGACTGAGAATCTTGAATGATCCAGACCGATGAGATCGGCCTCCTCGAGCACGAGCGGTCTCGGACCGACGAGAGACATCGATCCCTTCAGGACGTTGACGAAATTGGGGAGCTCATCCACCGACCACTTCCGGAGACGTTCGCCGACCTTTGTCACACGCGGATCGTCAACGATCTTGATGGTGTACTCGCTGTCATCCGCATCCGCCTTTCGGAGTTCCTCCAGATGCTGTTTGAACACCGCCTCATCCTGATCGAAGATCATCGTACGGAGCTTCACCATCCAGAAGAGTTCTCCACCCCTCCCGACTCGTCTCTGCCTGAAGAACGCCGGCCCCGGCGAATCAGCCTTCACCGCGATGGCCGAGAGGAGAATGATGGGGAACAACAGGAACAGCGCCACGACGGCACCACCGATATCGAGCGAGCGCTTGACAACCGTGTAACCGTGTGAGGTTTCGGTTTCGTCCGCATCGTGGATCAGCGCAGCCGCTACCAATGCACCGAGGGCAACCACTTCTCCGACGGCGAAGGCAACGACGACGTGCATGATCGGGTCATCGAACGGAAGCACAACCACAACGACGGCTCCGACGAGTGCGACGACCCAGGAGACAGCCAGTCGCATCGATTGGCCCTTGGCAACGAGTATCTGTCCGATGAAGAGTCCACCCGCTGCGAGCACGACACCAACGCCGGCAATCGTCGCGACCAACGGTGTCGGGGCGAACTCAGAACCGAATGCAACCCCGACGAGCAGGGGTCCAACCACGGCACCGAGGAGACCGCCAACTCCGGAGAGCACGACGGAAGCGATTGCTATGCCCCTCGCCCACGACCGTAGCTCCCGTCGCTCATCACGAGCAGCCATCTCGGTAAAGGACGGCAGGATCCGAGCGATGAGGTTGTAACCCAGCGTCAGGGGTGCGCGGGCGATCAGCAGTGTGGCGTATGTGATGGAGAACTCGGCCGTGGTTGCCCCCAGACGTGAGGCGACAAGCGGGCCGGCCAGCAGCAGCGCCTGCGACGCGGCAGCCGCGAGCACCAGTCCGGTGAGGAGCCCCTTCTCCTCGAACTCATCAACATCTGAGACTCTCGGCTCGTTGCTCACCCGCTTCCACGGTCGCCATAGAACGATCACAAGTGGTCCGAGGACATGTGCCCAAGCAAAGCCCGTCACCGTCGGAGCCAGGGCAGCAACGCCGATTGCGATCACCATGCGCAATACCGACGCCCCTCCCGATGCATACCCGTACGCCCGGAATCGGCGTGTACCGGCGAGGTAGCCGCGACCCACGGCGAAGAAGAAGTGCACAGCAACGGTTGCCAGGACAAACAGGACGAAGACACTTCGCGAGGAGAAGGACTCGAAGTACTCATCGCCCGACACGGCCACGACCATCCCTGCCGCTGCGGCAGCGGAGATCGCCAGTGCCACGGCGCGCATGGGAACAACCCAGCCGCTGGCACCGAGTGTGAGACGTCGGATCACGAACTGCTCGATCGGCATGAGCACGATGACGAAGGAGAGGAAGTGCGCTGTGAGCAGGATGCCGATCGCTGCGAAGTCATCCACGCCGAGCGAGCGACCAGCCAGGAATTGATACGCATAGCCGCCGAGGCCGGCGATGAGGCTTCCAACGACAATGTCGAGCGTGCCGTCGCTGCGCATGTACGCATAGCGACCTGCGCGCGATGACGGCTGGCCTTCGTCGGCTGTGTCCTGCGGCTCTTCCACGTTCCCTCGGCTCGGCTCAGGCAGGATACCGCTGAGTGTTCAGCGGGTGTTGTTTGTCGTTTGTCG
>JBDLJV010000175.1:0-4193 GCA_039714175.1 Actinomycetota bacterium | reverse complement strand
ACCCTTCTGCGCACCGAGCGATCACAGATCGCGGATCACGGGGGGACAGCTGACTAGTCACCGCAAGCAGATCAGGATGTGTCTCGATATGTCACCCATCCGTGACGATGACGTGGGTATGGAACCAGACGCTTCAACCACTACCCAGATCTGCTTTCGATGCGAGCAGCCGGCGTTGACATTCGACGAACGAGACCGCGCTCTGTGCAGTCGCCACGCGGCAATCTTCGTTACCGCAACTCGTGCCATCAACAGGGACGCGGAACAGCCGGGTACGACCACCCAAGTCCCTCCGTTGCCGAACCGCTGAGGCACACGACTGAAGCGTTGACATCACATCGACCCGGTCAGGGACCAAACCACCCCTGTGCCGAGATGGGGACGCAGGTGCACGGCCCTGCGTCCCCTGAGCTCCAGATCCGATCGCTAGTCGGTTGCGGTGACGTACATCGTGACACTCGTGCCGTTGTTCATTCTCAGTGTCGTGGTGTAGAGACCCGCTTTGTCTCCGGTCTCGAACTGCACGATCAATCGTCCCGTTGCGAATCCTTTGACCGGTGCGTTGATCAACATCGACGGCCCGCCCGAAATCTCCTGGCCGACAGCACCCGGCGGAGTCTGCATGGTGACCGTGCCAATGACATGGTCTCCCTGCTTGAGTTGCGCTGTGTTCGGATCGACCTGGTGAATCACCACGTCGAGAGCAGGCTCACCGTTCCGGTCCCAGACAAGGAAGTTCCAATCCAACGGCGTCGCTGAATCGGTTCCGGTCGTCTGGTAGATCGTGTTCGCAAACGGTGGCGGCCCAGCGAAGACGCTCGTCACGTTGATGCTCGCGCGAGGCTTCGGTCGAACGTGTACGACACCAACGCCTGTCTCGAGCGCCCCACCTGAACCGGTTTCGGCCTCAACGAGGAACTCGTAACGTCCCGGGTTGGGATTGACGAAATTCGTCAGGATCAGATGCATCTGCTTGATGCCGGGCCCATTGAGCGTTGCGTCACCGGGAACGAGGTTTCGAGTGGCCGTGTACACAATCGTGTGCGTCCCCTCCAAACTGAGTGTGTAGTTCGCCGGAGAGGGCGGTACGGGATTCTGCGGCCAACCTTGGAGCAATACGCCAGTGCCACAGGTCCCTGCCGTCGGCAGACATCCTGCTGGTCCAGGATTCAGCACAGGCCCGCCCAAGTACTTGAAATCATCTGGCAGCGTCACCTTGATCGTCTTGCCAGCCAGCAACGCCCGACCCTGCACTTCTGGATCGAGTGACGTATCAAGGTTGATGACGAAGTCAGTTCGTTCGCCGGCTACGTCGCCAGCAGGGTCGATCGGTGCCTTTGCTACGGATGCGACGATGCCGGTTCCCCCGGATTGACCTGCTCCCGCAGGCACAACCAGGACGAGAAATCCTGCCACCGTCATCAGCGCGACAAATAGTCGTCGTCTCATGTGTCCGCCTTCCCTCGAAACACGACCCACTCTCACGGTGGGCTGACTTCAAACCTACGCGACAGATCCAAACCGTGTGCAAAAAGTTCGGCTCGACCATCGGACGGGTGGGAGCTTTCAGGAGAGTGCCCATCGGGCAACACCGACGATCCGGGCGCCTGCAAACACGACGCCGCTACCTTGACGGGCGCTGGATCTTCGTGCATACTCGCCGCTCAGTGCAGAACACATCAACCGTCATCATTATCACCTAGCGCACACGTCCCACGACGTGTGCGCTGCTGAACCCTCCGGATACCGGGGGGTTCTCTCGTTGAAGGGCACACCATGAACAGGGCAACACCATGAGCAAGGCCGTCGAGATCTACGACACAACGTTGCGAGATGGCACCCAGCAAGAGGGCATCTCGTTGACGGTGCGCGACAAGCTCAAGATCTGCTCATTGCTCGACGACCTCGGTGTGTCCTACATAGAGGGAGGCTGGCCCGGAGCGAACCCCAAGGAGGACGAGTTCTTCCAACGGGCACGCACGGAACTCGACCTCAATACGGCCAAGCTGGTCGCCTTCGGCGCGACCCGTAAGGCAGGCGTTCGCCCCGAGGATGATCCGCAGGTGCAGAAACTTCTCGCCGCAGGAACCGGCACCGTGTGCCTCGTCGGGAAGACCTGGGACTACCACGTTGAACACGCCTTGCGAACATCACTCGAGGAGGCCGTCGCCATGATCGGCGACACAGTCGCGTACTTCCGATCGCAAGGACGCGATGTGTTCTTCGACGCGGAGCACTTCTTCGACGGGTATCGATCGAATCCCGAATTCGCTGTCGCGGCGCTGCAAGCCGCACAAGATGCGGGTGCCTCCAGATTGGTCATGTGTGACACCAACGGAGGGTTCCTCAGCCATGAAGTGGAACGCATCGTCGGTGAGGTGACCGACGCAGTATCCGACGGCACTTTCGGATGCCACTTCCACAACGACTCGGGCATGGCCGTGGGGAACTCGCTCACCGCGGTCCAGAGCGGCGTTTTCCAGGTGCAGGGGTGCATCAATGGCTACGGCGAGCGAACCGGCAACGCGGACCTCTGTTCGGTGATCCCGAATCTCTCGCTCAAGATGGGAATCGAGACGATTCCCGAGGACCGGCTCGGCCGGCTCACGACGGTGTCACACCACATTGCAGACGTTGTGAACCTGACTCTGGACCCGCATCTCCCGTATGTCGGAGCGTCAGCCTTCACACACAAGGCGGGGCTGCACACCTCAGCCCTGGCCCGGAAGCCCGACGCTTACGAGCACATGAGTCCCACCGAGATCGGGAACACGACACGGGTTGTGGTCTCCGAGCTTGCCGGACGGTCAACCGTTCTTGCTCGAGCAAAAGCCAGCGGATTCGACCTCACGTCGGACGAGGCGCAAGCAGTTGTCGACGAGATCAAGGAACGCGAGCACGCCGGGTACCAGTACGAGGCTGCCGGAGGCTCGTTCGAACTCCTCGCCCGACAGGTCGCTGGCTGGAATCAGGACTTCTTCGAGCTTGAGTCCTATCGCGTATTCGTGGAGAACCGCGGAGGTGACGTGATCGCAGAAGCAACGGTCAAGGTGGTGGTTGATGGTGAACGGATCGTCTCCACCAGCGAAGGGGACGGCCCGGTTGCGGCGATGGACGGTGCCCTCCGTGCCGCACTGCGAGGGGCCTATCCCCAGGTCGACCACATCAAGCTCACCGACTACCGCGTACGAGATCTCGACAGCTCTGATGGCACGAGCGCTCGAGTACGCGTGCTCACCGAGCACTCCGATGTCGAATCAACCTGGGGGTCGGTTGGTGTCCACACCAACATCATCGATGCATCGTGGACGGCCGTGTCCGATGGCATCGTTATCGGACTGCTGCGGTGCCACGAGCGGAACGGGAACGGATAGCTCTTCTCATCTCTGCTCTCAGTTCTCTACCCTTGGTGGTAGCCGACCAAGGAGCCTCATGTCGCGTCCGATCACACCCGAAGACCTATGGAATCTGAAGCGTGTCGGCCAGCCGGAACACATACCGAACACAACGAGCTCCGTTGTTCCGGTTGTCACCTACGACGAGGAGAACGAGGCACACTCGGTCCTCTACGTCGTGGATCGCGACGGCAGCACCCGTCAGCTGACGTCGACAGAACGCTTCGCTTCATCACCGGTTCCCTCGCCTGATGGGAGGCGAATCGCCTTCCTGGGGAAGAAGGGCGATGACAAGCCCCAGGCACACGTCATGCCGCTCGACGGCGGTGAATCACAATGTGTCACGGAACTCCCGCTCGGAGCACGCGCCATCGAATGGGTCCCCGGACGAGACGCCCTGATCGTCGCCGCACCACTGCTTCGGGATCATCCCTCGATCGAGGCAACGAAGGAGTACCTGGAAGACAACAGCGACAAGGTCGAACCGGTCGTGACGGAAGATCGCGTGTTCCGGCATTGGAAGAAGTGGCTTGCGGGTGCCCACGTCGATCATCTCGTCCGTATCGACCTCGACACTGAGGAGGTCACGGATCTGACACCGGACCTCTCGCGACTCATGGGACTCGACGAAGTCGCTGGCAGCTTCACCGTGACCCCGGACGGTGCGAACATCATCTTCACACTCGATGCGCATGAACCCGCTTGGGACCGCATCCGGTTTGCGCTGCACTCCGTGCCCGTTGACGGGGGTGAGATAGCTCGCGTTCCAACGGGCGAGAGCGTCCAGCAGTACCGGCC
>JBDLJV010000174.1:0-4195 GCA_039714175.1 Actinomycetota bacterium | reverse complement strand
AAGAAGAAGGCTCCTGCCAAGAAGGCTGCGGCGAAGAAGCCTGCGGCGAAGAAGAAGGCTCCTGCCAAGAAAGCTGCCACCAAGAAGCCAGCGGCGAAGAAGCCTGCCGCCAAGAAGGCTCCTGCGAAGAAGGCTGCTGCCAAGCCAGCGCCCAAGAAGAAGGCTCCCTTCAAGGTCAGGGACAAAGTGGTGTATCCCCATCACGGTGCTGCCACGATCGTCAAGCGCGAGAAGATCGAGTTTGCCGGCGAGAAGAAGGAGTACTACGTGCTCCAGGTCGCAACAGACCAACTCACGCTCCGGGTTCCGGTCGAGAATGCGATCGAACGCGGCGTTCGGCCGGTCATCTCGAAGAACAAGGCACGTCAGGTCTTCGCCACTTTCAAGGACGAACCCCAGGAGGCTGGCGCCAATTGGAGCCGCTGGTACAAGCTCTTGACCGAGAAGATCAACTCGGGAGACATTTTCCAGGTTGCCGAGGTCGTCCGTGACCTGACATATGCGCAGCAAGTGAAGGGGATCTCACCGGCTCTCAAGCGGATGCTCGCCAAGGCACGGCTGATCATCGTCTCCGAACTTCAATTCTCTCTTGGTCTCTCGGAGGAGAAGACGATCGAGAAGCTCGACCGGGCGCTCCCGAAGGTAGACGCTCCAGAAGACGCCTGACAACCATGGAATCGGCACTCTGATGAATCCGGCGGCGATCGTTGTAGCCGCAGGAACCGGAACCCGGTTCGGCGGGCCCAAGCATCAACAGGTCCTCGCCGGTACACCGCTGTGGAAGCGATCTGTCAACGTGTTCGATGCATCGGGTATCGAAGAGATCGTTGTCGTGGGCGATGTTCCGGGGGGTATCCCCGGCGGTAGGCGGCGTCAGGACTCGGTGGCAGCTGGTCTCGATGCGCTCTCGGACCGGCCCGACTGGGTCATCGTGCACGACGCGGCGCGTCCTCTTGTGACCGAAGGTCTCGTTGAACGCGTTCTGTCAAGAGCCGCCGAAGGAGACGTCGACGCTGTGATCCCATCCGTGCCGATGACCGACACAGTCAAGAGGGTCGACGGAGAGATCATCGTTGGCACAGTTGATCGGGACACGCTCGTCACTGTTCAGACGCCCCAGGCCTTCCGCCTGACCGCGTTACGGTCTGCTCACATGGCCAGTTCGGTCGATGCAACGGACGACGCCGCTCTTGTCGAACTCGCCGGAGGTACCGTGGTTCATGTGAACGGAGATCCCATGAACATCAAGATCACCTACCCCCAGGACCTCGTCGTTGCCGAGGCACTCCTCTCGAGGGAGGCGACCGATGAGTGACTCACGGACAGGAATCGGCTACGACGTCCATCGGTTCGGTGGCTCCGGACCGGTGATCCTTGCCGGTGTCGCGATCGACAGCGACGTCGGAGTCCTGGCGACGTCCGATGGAGACGTGGCCACGCACGCGTTGTGCGACGCTCTTCTCGGATCCGTAGCTGCTGGAGATCTGGGCATGCATTTCCCCAGTTCGGATCCGCAGTGGCAAGAAGCGGACTCGCTTGACCTTCTTCGGATCTGTCGCGACAAGGTGACCGACGCCGGCTATTCGGTCGGATCGGTCGACATCACGATCATCGTTGAGGGCGTGCGGATCTCGCCGCATCGCGATCTGATGGCGCGGCGTCTCGCCGACGTGTTGGAGATCCCGATTGATCGGGTGTCGGTCAAAGCGACGACCACGGACGGCCTGGGTTGGATCGGAACCGGGGATGGCCTTGCCGCCCAAGCTGTGGCAACGGTTCACGCCTGATTGAGCAGTTCCTTCGCCCGTCCCGGATCGTCGGTGATGATGATGTCCACCCCATGGGCGCCCATCAACTCGATCTCCTCGTCCGTATCGACACCCCAGACGATCGTTGCGAGGTCTGCTTCCCTGATCTGATCCATGGTTCCGACGGGGTCATCCTTCAGGTGGGAGAGGTGGGGGATGACGGCGTCGACTTCGAGATCCTGTGAGACGGCGATCCCCGCATCAAGGGGGAACACAGCCAGCAGGAGTTGCCCGCGGAGGAACTCGGATCCGACCTCGCCGACACGCTGAACCGATAGCGGGTCGAACGAAGACATGATGATGCGAGATGGGTCGTCGTACTCCCTGAGTTCAGCGATCGTCTGGTCCACGATCATGCGGTTCTCGTCGTATCCGGCGTCGAAGGAGAAGTTCTTGATCTCGACGTTCACGAAGATGTGGCGGGGGATGAGGTTCATCGCCTCCCGGAGAGTCGGAACCTGCGGTGCCAACTCGCGCACGACTTCGAAACCCAATGAAGCGAACGGCTCGAGGCCGGGTACATGGTCGTCATGGCTCAGGATGAGAATGCCGTCCCTCGTCCTGCGCACATCCAACTCAATGCCGTCCGTGCCCGCATCAACGGCGAGCATGTAGGCGTCAAGGGTGTTGTCAGGTGCTCTCAAGCGGTCACCGCGATGGGCGAACACGAGCGTCGGAGCGCCGAGAAGTGGCCGGGACATGGAGGACAGGCTACATGCTCAATCGGTGGTTGATGCTCTCTGGGTACCATGCAGCCGATGCAGCTCTACAACACGCTTGAACGTGCCCGTGTGCCCTTCGTGCCTTCCGTTCCCGGTCGGGCGTCGGTCTACCTCTGCGGCCCCACCGTCCAATCTGAGCCTCATCTCGGCCACGGGCGGTCCGCTGTTGCGTTCGATGTGCTGCGCCGCTACCTGACATGGAGTGGGTACGACGTCGATTTCGTCCGGAATGTGACCGACATCGATGACAAGATCATCATCCGCGCAAATGAACTGGGGATCAGCACCGACGAGGTGGCAGAGCGGGCTGCTGATGAGTTCGGACGGGCATACCTGCTGCTCGGCAACCTTGAGCCAACTCGGGAGCCGAAGGCTACGGACCACATCCCCGACATGATCGACATGATCTCGACGCTCATCGACACAGATCATGCCTACGCCGTCAATGGCGACGTCTATTTCTCCGTGAGATCGTTCCCCGAATACGGCAAGTTGTCCCGTCATGATGTGGCTGACCTCAGAGCAGGGGACAGCATCGATGAGGATGGGAAGAAGCGCGATCCCCTCGACTTCGCTCTCTGGAAGGCAGCGAAACCGGGTGAACCCTCATGGTCCTCGCCGTGGGGGAGAGGTAGACCGGGGTGGCACATCGAGTGCTCGGTCATGGCAAGGGAGTATCTCGGCGACGGTTTCGACATCCACGGCGGCGGCACCGATCTGATCTTCCCCCACCATGAGAACGAGATAGCGCAGTCCGAGGCGGCGACCGGAAAGGCGTTCGCCCGAGTGTGGATGCACAACGGCATGCTGAACCTCTCCGGAGAGAAGATGGCCAAATCCACGGGCCACGTCGTAACGCTTCTCGGTGCTCTTGAACGATGGGACCCCATCGCGGTCCGGTTGTTCTACCTGAGGACGCACTATCGCAAGCCTCTTGACTACTCGGAGACGGCGCTCGCAGACGCAGAATCGAGTCTCGCGAGGCTCCGTGCATTCCGTCGTCGTGTCCCGGGCCCCATCGAGGAAGCTCCGCGTCCGGATACGCTCGAACGGTTCAAACAGGCAATGGACGACGATCTCGACGTCTCCGGTGCACTTGCTGTCGTCTTCGATCTCGTGCGCGAGGGCAACTCCTCCCTTGACGCGGGCGAGGATGTCGGAGATCTCGTGGCCGCATTCGACGAGACGATGTCGGTGCTCGGTCTCACGGTTCCTGAGAACCTCGAGGGAGATGACGGGTCTATCGCCGAGTTCGCAGCCTCACTTGGCATCGAGAGCGGCAGTATGGACGACCTGCTGGAGCTCAGGGCAAAGGCTCGCAGCGAGAAGGATTGGGCGACGGCAGACGCCATACGTGACGGACTCTCTGCACTGGACATCACGATTGAGGACACGGCAGATGGCGCTCGCTGGCATCGGAACTGAACTCGAAGGCATCCACGCTGTCGAAGCAGCGCTCATACGTGGCCGCGTGACATCCCTGTCGGTTGAGCAGCGACGCTTGGGCAGAACCGATGTGGCCAGGATCGTCCGCCGTGCGCAGTCCCAGGGAGTCCCTGTCAACACGGTCGATGATGTACGACCACTGGCTACGACCGGTGCTCCTCAAGGCGTATACGCAAAGGCACGCGCGATCGAGTCGCTCTCCATCAAGGACGCGGTCGC
>JBDLJV010000173.1:0-4312 GCA_039714175.1 Actinomycetota bacterium | reverse complement strand
ATGAGTACAAATGCTTGAACCATGAACTCAGGCTATCAGGTATCAGCTATCAGGGTTCAGTGTTCTTCCCTGACGCCTGACGCCCGACGCCTGATACCTGCCTCAGTACCCGTCTGAGCCGAAGCGGAGATTGGTCGCGTAGGCGTCACTGCCTTCGCCGTTGAGGTCGAAGCGAATTCGCTGGCCCTGTCTGAGGAAGCGGAACATGGAGCCATCAAGGCTGCCCGGCTTGAGCAGGACTTCGGAACGATCGTCATCGCGCACGATGGAACCGATTCCGGTTTTGGCGTCGTAAGTCTTGACGACGCCCTGCATCAAACCTTCTCGACCTTGCCGGCCTTGATGCATGATGTACAGACCCGTGCGCGGCGCGAGTTGCTGCCGTGCTTGACGCGGATCTTCTGGATGTTTGGACGCCAGGTCTTGGACGACCGCTTGTGCGAGAAGCTGACCTGTTTGCCCGTCCACGGCTCCTTGCCGCAGATCTCACATCTGTATGCCATGTGGGGGAAACCTCCTGAGGTGCGCCGGAACGATAGCATTCCGGCACCCATATCGGTCGCCGTATTCTGGCAATCGAACTCGAGGTCGACCAACATCGGAGCCATGACGTCAACGCCACCGCCCCAGGGACGGACCCTTGCCTATCTGGCTGGTATTCCCGTCGACAGGGTCAAGGGAATCGGCGCCAAGTCCATGAAGCAACTCGGTACGGAAGGCGTTCACTCAGTAGCGGACCTCCTGCTGACTGTTCCGCGTCGATACCTCGACCGCAGTCAGATCTCGGACCTGGCAAATGCCCCGATGGACGAGATGGTGACTGTGGGCGGCACTGTCACGTCCTTCAACAAGCGGCGCATCTCTCGCGGTAGAACAA
Source organism: Actinomycetota bacterium (assembly GCA_039714175.1). Classification (GTDB taxonomy): domain Bacteria; phylum Actinomycetota; class Acidimicrobiia; order Spongiisociales; family UBA5794; genus B3-G11. The sequence continues at coordinate 3,435 of JBDLJV010000173.1, read as the reverse complement.
TGGTGGAGGCCCGGGTGTCGGACGGGACAGGGTCCGTCCGATGCGTGTGGTTCAACCCCTACATGAAGCTTTCCGAGGGCGAGGAGGTGGCGCTCTCAGGTGAGATCGAGGATTATCGCGGTTCACTGCAGATGAAGAGCCCTGCCGTCGACCGCCTCAGCACAGGTAAGGAGACGACGACGGGTCGTGTGCTACCCGTGTATCCGACAATCGGTGGTGTCCGACCGAATGCTGTTCGTGATGCTGCGGCGAACGCTCTGAGGCGCTCGATTCCGATCGAAGATATCGTGCCCCGTGACATTCGTAGGCAATTGGATCTCATGGATCGGTCTGACGCCCTGTCGGCGGTGCATGAGCCCGGGTCCCTCGACGACGTTCCTCCGGCTACGCGGCGACTCATCTTTGACGAGTTCCTCCGGATCCAGATGGCTCTCAAGGTTCGCGCACACGATGAGTTCGAGTCCCAGGTCGGTGTTGCGAATTCGATCAGGGGCACGCTGTTCACCCGGTTCATCGACTCCCTGCCGTATCAGTTGACTGGTGCCCAGAATCGTGTGCTCACGCAACTCCTTGGTGACATGGAGGCGCCGACGCCGATGCATCGGTTGTTGCAGGGTGAGGTCGGCTCCGGCAAGACCGTGGTCGTTGTCTCGGCACTTCTCACATCGGTCGAGAGCGGGCATCAGGGTGCGGTCATGGCACCGACCGAGGTACTTGCTGTCCAGCACTATCTCGGCACGGAGATGGCGCTCGACGACGCCGGTATGGGTCCACCTCGTCAGGACATCGGTGCCGGCGGCACCACGTCGCTCTTCGTCGATGAGTCCGCTTCCACACGCCCGGTTCGTATCGGTCTGTTCACCGGCAACCGTGTCACGACGAATTTTGTGATCGGGGATGTCTCGCGTCGACAGGGCCTCGAGTGGTTGGCCAACGGTGAGATCGACATCGCGTTCGGGACCCAGGCATTGATCCAGAGCGATGTTGCGTTTCACTCGCTCGGGATGGTGGTGGTCGATGAGCAGCACCGATTCGGGGTCGAGCAGCGAGTTGTCATGCGGGACAGGAATCAGGGTGAGGGAGTACCGGATCTGTTACTCATGACGGCTACGCCCATCCCGAGAACACTCGCGATGACGCTCTATGGCGACCTCGACGTGTCGGTTATCGATGAGTTGCCCCCTGGTCGTGCAGCGATCACCACCGAATCGGTGCCTGACTCCGCCGACGAGGTGATAGATGCAAAGATCTCAGCAGCTGTTGCCAGCGATCGGCAGGCATTCGTCGTCTGTCCGCTCGTTGATGACTCGGACAAGATCGAGGCGAGATCTGCTGTGTCCGAGTTTGCACGGTTGCGCTCGACACTGCCGGACATGCGATCCGGGCTGCTCCACGGGCAGCTGTCCTCCGAGGAGAAGTCTGATGTGATGCTCAGGTTCCGTCGTGGTGAGATCGATGTCCTCGTGGCAACGACCGTCGTGGAAGTCGGAATCGATGTCCCGAACGCGACCCTGATGGTGATTCGCACGGCGGATCGCTTCGGACTGAGCCAGCTTCACCAACTTCGTGGACGCGTGGGAAGGGGGGAGCACGGAGGCCTCTGTGTCCTGTCCGCGGATCCAACCACACCGGACGGACAACGACGCGTCGAAGCCATGGTCAGTTCCACTGATGGCTTCGAACTCTCAGAAATTGACCTCGAAATCCGCGGCCAGGGCACGGTGTTCGGGGGAGCACAGTCTGGCGCAGCCGACCTGCGCCTCGGCGATATCCTCAGGGACCACGCTCTCCTCGATGCTGCCAGTCGTATTGCGACTGAAGCCGTGGCGGAGGATCCCGACGGTCCGGTTGTCGCTGCAGTGATGCACGAGGTCGCGGCACTCCTCGGCGATTCTGCCGAGTGGCTGACAAGGAGTTGACATGAGGATCATCGCCGGGGCTGCCAAGGGTCGAACACTCGACGCCCCAAAGTCGGGGACCAGGCCGATGACAGGTCGTGCTCGCGAGTCGATCTTCTCGATCCTTGCACAGCGGATCCGTGGCGCGCATGTTCTCGATCTGTATGCGGGCAGCGGATCGTTGGGGCTCGAAGCGTTGAGTAGGGGAGCGGCTGACGCAGTCTTCGTCGAACGGGGTCAGCGAGCTGTTGCCATTCTCGAACGAAATGTCGACAAGGTAGGTCTTGGCGGTCGGGTCCGGCGCGGCGATGTCACGGCATTTCTGCGATCGGAAACCGAAACGTATGACCTGGTTTTCGTCGATCCGCCGTACGCTGACGATGACACTGATGTACACGATGTGCTCGTCCTCATCGAGTCATGCCTCGCCCCACAAGGAGTTATCGTTTTGCACAGACAGGAACGCAGCCGTGTCGCGGTACCCGATTTCCTTCGTACAGTCGATGAGCGACGGTACGGTGATGCTGTCGTGACGATGATGGAGAGGCAGACCAATTGATCAAGGCACTCGTACCCGGGAGCTTCGACCCGCCGACAAAGGGTCATCTCGACGTTGTTGAGAGATGTGCCGCGTTGTTCGATGAGGTGGTTGTCGCCGTTGTGCACAATCCATCGAAGACCCCGTTGTTCACGGCAGATGAACGAGTCGAACTCCTCGAGGAATGTGTTTCTGGCTGGCAGAACGTCAGCGCGGCCTCCTTCGAGGGACTGCTTGTTGATTTCGCTGAAGAGGTCGGCGCACGTACGGTCGTCAAGGGCCTCAGGGCCGTGACGGATTTTGAATTCGAGATCCAGATGTCCCAGATGAACCGTCATCTCTCCGGAGATGTCGTCTCGCTGTTCGTGGCCACGAAGCCCGAATACGGATATCTATCCTCATCACTGGTGAAGGAGGTGGCTCGGCTCGGAGGATCAGTTGATGGAATGGTTCCCGACACCGTTGCCGTTGCATTGAAGGAGCGTCTGCAATGACCGATCAGACAGAATCGAATACGCCATCCCCACCCGTTCCCGGACGGCTTGCAGAGCTGCTCGAGGAACTCATCAGCGAGATCGAGAGTGCGCGCGCTGTGCCGCTGTCGAACAACGTCATGATCAGCCAGGAGGACATGCTCGACCGGTTACACGAAGCAGCAGAGGAACTCCCGGAGGAACTCCGCTCTGCACGCTGGATGGTGCGCGAGCGTGAGTCCTACATCGCCCGGACGAACGAACGTGCCCAGGAGCTGGTCAACAAGGCCAAGGTGGAGTCCGCCGAACTCGTATCGGACAACTACATCGTGCAGGAAGCTGTCGAGGAAGCCAACTCCCTCATTCGGAATGCAGAGAACGAAGCCCGCCGGATCAGGCTTGAGGCTGAGGATTACGCGGAACGGCACCTGGCCGAGGCAGAAACGGTGCTCGGTGAGCTGTACCGATACGTCACCGAGGCCCGAGCGGAGCTTCACGAAGCACTTCCCGCAGCGCCGGAACCGCC
>JBDLJV010000172.1:0-4317 GCA_039714175.1 Actinomycetota bacterium | reverse complement strand
TCCAGCCATTCACCGGGCGGTGTGTTCTGCGTCAGCACGACGTTGTGCTGGGACTCGTCGGCAACGAATCCCGTGACCTTGATGGGTGACAATCCCAGGTCTGTGAGCGTCGTGTACGCGTCATCCCAGGTCATATCGATCAGAGACGGGAGCTGGACCGGACAGTTGACAGGTTCGCCTGTCACCTCGCACGGATGCACGAGGTACTGCTCGCTCAACGGTCGGTAGCGGTGGGCGAGCTTGAGGTCAGTCTCGGTGTGACCGTCGGGATAGGTCACAACACGGTCCACTTTCACGAGGAATCCGTCGATCCCGGAGCGAACCTGTTCGCGTTCTCCGGGGAGGATCACGCCCTCTTCGTCGGCGACGAGTTCCTCTTCGAACGGAACAATCTCTTCTGGATCGTGTGTCACGTCGGCGCACGTGAGGCCGCCGTTGTCGCCGTACATCTTCACGGTGATCGAAGTGTCGGTGTATGCAGTGGCGATCACTATCGGGAATTCGGTGTTGTTACCGAAGCGAACGTCTGGGCCGGGAACTCCGAGGGTCGCCTCTCGACCCATTGGATAACGGGTGAAGTACAGGGAGTGCGGCTTGTGTCCTACGTCCTCGAGACAGGAGTAGAAGACAGCGTTGAACAGTGTGGTTCCGAATTGGCTGACGCCGCCGCCGATGTTGGCAGGGTGATCACAACAGTACGGAGCACCATTGATGATCGCCGGAGCCGCAACGTAGCCCTTGGCTTCGGTACGTTCGCCGACATGGTCGTTGATCGACCACTCTTCGCCGGGGAGCACGATCGCCCCATTCACAGTGTCGGCCATCTTGTGGATGTTCGTCACCCTGGGCTGACGCGCAGGATGATTCGTGGTGAAGCCTGCAAGTGGCCCGAGCGACGTGAAGGCCTCGGCGGCCTGCGTCGTGAAATCGGGTTCCGCTCCGACAAGGAGCGGGAACTTGCCGGTTCCTGAGCCGAGGGCTGCCTGCTTCATCTCGATGAGGAGATTCTCGGTGTCGAGCAGCGTGCCGCTGCGACCGGCCACGACCGTGAATTCGTCTGTCTCCAGGTTTATGTCGAATTTCGCATCGATCGGTTCGATCTCGTACTCGGTGCGTCTCGGGTCGAGTATCTCGAGGACCCTTGTCTCGTTGAATGAAGTGATCAGACGACTACCGTCGGGGTTGATATCGGCTTGAACTGCTGATGCGAGGTGTTCCGGCTTGAACGTTGTGCGGAACCCGACTTCAGGGGAGATCATCGTGATCGGATCTTCGATCATGAGCGAGATCTCTTCGGCTGCGGCATCTACATCCGCGTCGGATAGCGTCGGAGTCGAGTCGACAACCTCCAGCACGGTGTCTGTCTTGTCGAGCGTGCTCATGGCGGAAACGATTGCCGCGTGAGCGGTTGTGTGATCCAGGGACTTTCCTGCCCGCGGATAGTGGGGCACAACGACGCCGTCAACGACGACTACATCGCCTTGGAACGCAGGATTGGGGATCGCTTCCGACTCCCATGCGATGAGTTGGTCCAGGACTGCCTGATCGTCGAGTGTCAGTGTGAGCGACACATCGACAGGCGCAGAGAACGAGCGAACCCATGCCGCCAGGTTCGCAAACGAGCTGCCATCGCGCCGCGCTTCGAATGCGGCGTCGATCGCTGAGCGAATGTCGGCGGTGAGGTCGATACTCATGGGGGAGAGCTTGAACGACTCCCCATTGATGAGGAAGACACCTGTATCAGTGCGAAGCTGATTCTCATAGGCCTCGACGGTCAGGGTTGCGTCAGCCCTGTTCATGCCCCCTATGGGAACTCCAGCGACGGTCACGTTGCGGGCGACTTCGTCTGTTGCACTCGCGGTGTCGGCGAAGTAGATCGCGAGGGGAAGCAGAGCGATCGCGAGCGGAACAAGGAAGAAGATGGCTTTTCGTGGCTTCATATCGGTGGGTTCGCGGTGGAGGAGAACTTGGCAGAAGTGTAGGAACGGACCCTGAGAACTGGATGCTTATCGGGTGTCGGGTGTCGGGTGTCGGGTGTCGGGTGTCAGGTGTCAGGTGTCGGGTGTCAGGTGTCAGCCCTGCTAATCCTCGTCCGGTGGTTCCCACTTGCCGACAGTGATCGTGATTGTCACGCCGGCGTCCTGGAATCCATCGGGTCCATAGGACAGGACGATTCCATTCTCAGCTTCCACAGTTGTGGGTTGCTCGACTACTTCCACATTGAATCCGGCTCCGGCGATGGCTGCCAACGCGTCGCCCTTCGGCAATCCTGTCACGACCGGCACGGATATGGGGCAGACGCCGTCGCCGCCGACCTTCGGCTCGCACGGGTGCATCAGGATGACCTGCTTCTCGCCTCGGTACGTCCAGGGGAATCGTTCGCGCTCGATCTCGTTTCCATCGACGTCGTAGAAGATCCGTGTGTTGACGATGGACCAGCCACCTGATCCCTTGTTCTCGATGTACTCCTCGCCCGGGGCAACACTGCCCGTCTCGTCGGCTCGGTAGAGCACGGATGCGCTTCGATGGCCTGTGCGGTCGCCGCGCTCGGTGCCACACGTGATCCCGCCGTTGTCGCCAAAGAACGTCACAGTGATTGTTCGCGGGGTGTACCGCGTGCGAATGATCACCGGTGCTTCTGTGTCATTCTTGAACGCGACATCCGGGTGGGGGTACCCGAGCGTTGCCTCGCGGCCTTCCGGGTACTTGCGGAAATAGATGCTGTGCGGTTGGTGGGCTACATCCTCAAGACAGGAGAAGTAGATCGCGTTGAAGATCGTCGTACCGAACTGGCTGACCCCGCCACCGACGTTCACCGGATCCTGCTCGCAGGACAGCTCCCCGCCCACGATGGCACAGTCGTATTTGAAGCCTTTCTCGAGCGTCCGTCGGCCGACCTTTTCGTTGACCGAGAATTCTTCACCAGGCCAGACGATCGTTTCATCGACGATGTCGGCCATGAGCTGGATGTTATGGACGCGGTTGGTGCCCGGGGTCCAGGTGGTGAACTCGGCGAGTTCATACAGCTCGCCGTACTCCTCGGCCATGGCCGTTGTGAAGTCGGGTTCGGCGTTCTTGACGATGGGAAGATGGCCCTTTCCGTTTCCGAGAGCGGCCTCTTCGACGGCGGCTGTGATCTCGGCAGCATCAACGGTTGTGCCGTTGAGTCCCGCAACGAGCGCGATGGTGTCGTCCTCGGGAAGGCCCTCGACATCTTCCTGGTCCGAATCCTTGATCTCATACTGGTCCGGGAAGCCCTCGAAATCGTCGACGAGGATGGTCTCCCAGTGTGCATCGACAGGCTCGATCTCGAGACCCTCGCGCACGGTCTCGACGAGTGCGGTTATGACACCGGGATCGATCGTGAATTCGATACTTGGATGGTCGCCGTCGACCACCTCGGCGTGCAATGCCCGGCCGAGGCTGGGGGCGTCCACATGGAACTCGAACCCGTACTCGTCGTTCGTGAGCACAACGCCTCTAGAGATGATCTTCCTGGCTTCCTTGACACCGGCGTCTATGTCGGAGTCGGTGAGCTTCGGCGTCGTCGTGACAATTGGCAGATCGACGATCGTGTCGCTGTCAGATTGCAGCGCTTCGAGTAGCAGGTCAGTCGCTACGTCACGCGATACCGCCTCACCCTCCTTCGGGTACTCGTGCGAGACCACACCGTTCAGGATCGATACGGAGCCCTCAAATGCAGGGTTCGGAATGGCAACCTGTTCCCACTCAACGAGCTTGGCTTCAACGAGTTCATCATCGAGGGATGCTGATAGCGGCACATCGACTTCCTCGCTGAATGCGGTGATCCAATCACCGATTCCATCCTTGCGGAGTCCCAGGGCAGTCAAGACTGCGCTTGAACTGTCGAACGTCAATCCGACATCATCCGGGTCGAGTTCGAACTGCGTGCCGTTGACGACGATCGTTGTCACACGTTCTGTGAGCACGGTCGCGTACTCATCAACGGCAGCAATTGCTTCGATTTCGGTTTGACGGGCGACGTCAACACCGGCAATCGATACGTTTCTCGCCACCTTGTCGGAAGCGGCAGCGCTGTCCACGAAGTAGATCGACAGGGGCAATAGGAGGATCATCGCGGGTACCGCGATGAACAGGAGAATTCGTGATCTGGAAGCTGCCATCGTCTCTTCTCTGAGGATTCTGTTGAGGCAGGGGCGAGTATATGGATCGATTCTGAATAGCGAGGTGCTTTCGGAAGCGTCCGATGCTCGGATACGATCGACCCATGACCACCTTCGAACAGATTCCCCCGGGCGACGAGTTCTGGGTGTCGGCAACGCTCTTCGTCACGTA
>JBDLJV010000171.1:0-4361 GCA_039714175.1 Actinomycetota bacterium | reverse complement strand
GCATCGAGATCGCGACCGCCGGTAGGAGCAGCCGCCGACTCGGTTGTCGGTTGTCGGTCATCGGTTGTCGGCGGTGCCGAAGGGGCCGCTTCACCTCGCATCTCCGCGAGGATCTCGTCAACGGGGCGACCCGTTGCTTTCGCCTTCGCCTCGGCTGATCGTCTGAGGAGGCTCTCTGGTAGTTGCGCCATGATGTCTCCTTAGAGGGGTCCCGAGATGCCACCGTCTTTACGGACCCGCCAGAAGTGGACGGCCATGAAGATGGTGATGATGAACGGCAGGAACAGGACATGCAGGACATAGAAACGCAACAACGTGTCCGCGGTGATCTGGACACCGCCAACGAGGATGAAGCTCACTTGGTCGCCGAATACGGGCGCATAGGCACCCATGTTGGATCCAACGGTCACGGCCCACAGCGCGAGCTGATCCCATGGGAGCAGGTATCCGGTGAACGACAACAGCAGCGTGAGCATCAGTAACACGATGCCGACGACCCAGTTGAACTCGCGCGGCGGCTTGTACGCGCCGTGGTAGAAGACACGACTCATGTGAAGGAACACGGTCAGCACCATGAGGTGGGCTCCCCACCGGTGCATGTTGCGGACCAGCTGACCGAAAGCGACATCGGTGGCAAGCGCCTGCAGATCGAAGTACGCCTGGGGGGAAGTTGGTCGGTAGTAGAACATCAGGAAGATGCCGGTGATCGTCAAGAGGATAAATAGGAAGAAGCTCAATCCGCCAAGACACAGTGTGTAGGACAGTTTGACGCCGTGTCGCTTCACCTTCACCGGGTGGAGGTGGTACAGGACGTTGTTCATCACGACATAGGAGCGATTCCGCGGCGAATCACTGTTGTCTGCCCGCATCGGGGAACCCGGGCGGAAAATGGAGTTCCACACCTGCGAGTTGCGCACGTGGTCTCCCATCCCGGCCAAGGTCTCCCTCACGCCGCCCTTCCCATTTCCGTCTGCCAACCTGGCTCTCCTCGTCGTCTTCGTCTTCTACCAGCGCACGCCGTAGGCGTAGCCACTCTTCGTGTCACGATTCCCAGTATCGAATTCCCAAGGGGCAGCCTCGATCTCATCGGACTGCTCTGCTATCGATCCACCGAACTTTCCGATCGTGATGACATTCGTCGGGCAGCGATCGACACACAACTTGCACCTCGTGCACTCCGTGTCATCGATGAGGAACATCGCCTGATTCTCAGGCTTCTCGTTCGGATCGTCGACCCCGAAGGTCTCCGTGATGATCTCCGTGCTGAGGATATGGATGCACTTCCACGGACAGATGTCGACACATCCTGCGCAGAGAATGCACTCCGACTCATCGATATGGATGAACTGCTTCGGCTTGACCGCTGCCTTGAGGTACTCGACATCAACAATTGCGAGTTGGTAGTCATCGCGGATCGGTGGGGTTTCGAGCCAGGCCTCTTTCGCCATCAGCGATCAACCCTCAACGGTCGTCCGTAGTCCGACACGGGTGCCGGCTTCGGGGTGTCCGCCTTCTTCTCTTTGTCCTGCCATCTGTACATGACGATCGGGATGATGAACAGCAAGGCGGTCACGTATCCAGCCGAGATCATGTCCTTCAGCGCTGCATACGAGATCGCTACTTCGTTGTTCAACACGAGAATCGGCGGGATCGTGATGAAGATCCTCTGAGGTGTCCACTCGAGCGTTGACTGTGTGAGCGTGAGGAACTGGTTGGGAATGATCGCGAAGAGGACGAACATCAGCCCGGTGAACAGCAACGCGCCAAGCATTGCCCTGGCCCACGTGAGCGTTCGCTGGTAGACCCAACCGTAGGTAACACCGGCCATCGCTACGAGAGCGCCCCCGAGGGCGATCATCTGGGCGAATGTTGCCAGGACCCAACCGCGTGGGACACTGGGATAGATCTCTTGACCGATGTTGTTGAACTCATCGGCTTCGGCCATGTGCACAACAAACGACCCTGCCAGAGCAATGGCAAGGCCGATCACGACAAGCGCGATTCCTGTTGTCAGATGCTTCTTCTCGTTCACAGCTCTCCGGGGCAGTGGCGGCATTGTAAGCGAACGTCGTCGGCTCCGGTAGTCAAATGAGCAACGACTATCGACAAACGATGAACGATGAACGGCCAAGCAGACGAAGTCTGTGCTCTGTCAGCGAGGTGCAGCCGAGCGATCTCTGTTCTCTACTCTCTCAGTGAGCGCAGCGAGCGGTCTCTGAAGCGCACGAAGTGCGCCTTGCCTCCGCGCATCCGGCTAGGGTTCTGCCGCCAACAGGACGCGCCGCATCAGGAGGACGCCTCAAGCGTGACCGCTGACATTCCATCGAACGACTCAGCCCAACCTGAGGTCGCCAGCGAAGGACCCGCCACGGATCGCATGTATCTGCTCGTCGCTGGCGTCATGTTCGTCGTCGGCCTCGGACTCGCGTCGCTTGCTGCGCTCCAGCTCGTTGTTCCCTCCCTGTTGAGCACAGCTTGGTCAACGTATGGTCTCCTTGCGCCAGCGGCACGATCCCTGTTGGCTGATGGATGGCTCCCGATCGCAGGCCTCGGACTCACTTTGTTCATCCTCAGTCAGATCACCGGTGGTCGATTCGAGCGCAGAGGCCCGGCCACCACCGCAATGGTCTTGATCGCTGCCGGCGCGATCGCGAGTTCCGGGGACATCATCGCCGGTCTCTCGACCGGCGTTCCCGGCCTCGAAGGCCCGATATGGGGTCGTGCCATGTCGGCCATCGGCTATGTCCTCGGTGCCTACCTCGTCACCTCCTTGGCAAAGGGCAAACGTGATCATCTCGGGACGGCCGGCTGGTATCTCACCGCTGCTTCGTGGTGGCTCGCCCTCTCGTCTGTCTTCGGACTCATCCCATTGATGAGCGGGACACGCGGATCCATCCAGGCAGCGTTCGCCGACGCCGGTCTTCACCGGTTGTTCGCCGTCACGCTTGCAATCGGACTCCTCTACTACGCCTTCGGGAAGATCAGTGGAGCAGACCTCACCGAACCACGTCCCCTTGCTGGTCTCGGTTTCTGGTCCGTCGGCCTCACGTGGGCATTCATGGGCAGCGCCCGCCTCATCTATGCTGCCACGCCCGATTGGTACGAGACCATGACGATCGCCTTCGCTATCGCAGCACTCGTACCTGTGCTCGCCATCGCCACCGACATAGGCCTTCTGCTCAAGGGCAATGTCCAAACGATCGAGGATCGTGCGACGTTCCGCTACGGCACGGTGGCCGGTTTGGCACTCGTAGGTGCAACGATCGTGAACCTGCTCGGTGTCTGGAGGGCCACGAGCGCCGTGGTGCAGTACTCGACCTGGAGCATGGGCCTCGACACACTCATCGTGCTCGGCGCAGGGTCCTTCGCCATCTTCGCCGCCAACAGCGTCCGCCTCGGTGGCAACTCGGCTCGCAGTTCGATCCACTTCCTTGTCTCCACGATCGGACTGACCGGGTTGGCAGCGGGCTTGCTTGCGGGAGGCATTGTCTCCGGGTTCTCCTGGATCGCTGGGCCATCGAGCCAGCTCTTCCCGAACTTCGGCCCCGGCTATGAGATCGCTGTCGCGTCGCTCGCACCGTTCCTATGGATTGCAGCAGGCTCGATGGCTCTGTATGCGATTGCCCAGATCCTGTACCTGTCGCAGATCAACGCCGTTTCCGCCGAGAGTCTCACCGTGCCCGACGGTCCAATGGAGTACGACCTCGAGTTCGAAGGCGCCATGCGATATGTGACGTGGAGACGACTCACGTGGGGCGCAACCATGATCTGGATCGCTGCGGCGTTCTTCACCGCCCTTCTACCGATGATGGATTCAACGGATACTGCAGCGACAATCACCGCAGATGAGTTCCGCACATACGCGTCAGGCTCATCCGAAGCAACGGGACGCAGCCTCTATATTGCAGAGGGCTGTGCCGAGTGCCACACGCAGTCGGTGAGACCGATCGTGACAGATGTCGGCCTCGGGCCCGTGAGCATCGCAGGCGATTATGCATACGAGAACCCAGCACTCATCACCGGTGTGCGATTCGGGCCGGACCTCACCCACGTAGCCTCGAGAACCGAGTCCTTCGATGCCATCGCCACACACCTTCTGGATCCCCGGTCAGTGGTCGAGTGGTCGATCATGCCGTCCTATGCGCATCTGTCGGATGAGGACATTGCAGCAATCATCAGCTACATCGAGACGTTGAGGTAGGACGATGGACGAACTGCTCCAACGAGTTGCTGAGATCAAGGGGATGCCTGCATCCCTCGTGCTCAGATCAGCTCAGGCACGCGCAGACAAGACCGATTCGACCGTCGAGGCCGTGCTGGCTGAGTGGGCGGGGGAAGCTGATTCGGCTGCGCCGGCTCCG
>JBDLJV010000170.1:0-4444 GCA_039714175.1 Actinomycetota bacterium | reverse complement strand
CCACATACAGTGCAGACGTATGGCACGTCGACTTCCCGGATGTCTTCCGGATCCGGTTCTGGAGGCGGACCGGCTGCGATGAATCTGATCGCCCAGATCGTGAGGGCGAGTAGACCCACTCCGATCAGTACCGCAATCGTGACGGCAGCGGTCACATCAACGATTCGATGATCGTTCCGTTTGCCATGCCGCCACCTTCACACATTGTTTGAAGGCCGTAGCGACCACCGGAATACTCGAGCGCGTTGAGCAACGTTGTCATGAGACGGCCACCACTCGCACCGAGGGGATGACCGAGTGCAATTGCTCCGCCATTGACGTTGACCTTGTCGGAACTCACACCGGTCTCCTTCTGCCAGGCGCCCACAACAGAAGCAAATGCCTCATTGACCTCGAAAATGTCGATGTCATCGATCGAGAGTCCCGCGTTGTCGAGCGCCTTGTACGTGGCAGGGATCGGACCCGTGAGCATGGAGATCGGATCGGTCGCAGCGAGCGAGAACGACACGAGTCTCGCTCTCGGCTTGAATCCCATTTCGTCAGCTTTCTGGCGCGACATCAACAAGATGGCCACCGCACCGTCGGTGATCTGCGAGGAGTTCCCCGCTGTGACAACACCATCCTCCTTGAAGGCCGGCTTGAGGGATGAGAGGATCTCGGTCGTGGTCGTTGATCGAATCCCTTCATCATGGGATACAGCAGTGACCGCGCCGTCCACCTTCACGTCGATGGAGACGATCTCGTTGTCGAATCGCTTCTCTTCGGTTGCCCGCTGAGCACGCATGTGGGATTCGTAGCTGATCTGATCCAGTTCTTCTCGCGACAGCTTCCATCGGTCAGCGACGATCTCGGCAGAGAGTCCCTGCGGGACCAGATTGTTCTCGTAGCGAGCCGTCATCCTCTCACCGAAAGGAGTACTCAGCGTTCCGTTCGCGGACGAACCCATGGGCACCCTGGTCATCGATTCGACTCCCGCCGCAACGGCGATGTCGTAAACACCAGCCATGATGCCTTGAGCAGCGAAGTGCACCGACTGCTGGGACGATCCACATTGGCGATCGATGGTGACGGCGGGAACAGACTCCGGCCAACCGGCGGCAAGGACCGCATTCCGTCCTACGTTCCACGCCTGATCCCCTACCTGGGAGACGCACCCCATGATGACATCATCGACCAGAGCAGGGTCAAAACTGTTGCGCTCTTCGAGAGCGTTCAAGGTCTCTGCAGCAAGATCCACCGGGTGCCAGTCACTCAGGAAGCCGTTTCGCCTTCCGAGCGGAGTACGTACGGCGTCAACGATTACGGCCTCTTGCACAGACACTCCTAGCTATGAAGTGGAGACGATCGGACTCGAACCGACGACCCCCTGGTTGCAAACCAGGTGCTCTCCCAACTGAGCTACGTCCCCATGGGATGGCGGAAGTGTACAGACGACGCACAGCACACGACACACGATTCTCGCCCGATCCTGCAGCGGCGTCTGCCTACATTCCTGGCTTGAGAACCATCACGATGATGATGATCGTCACAAAGAGCGTTTGGACATGGCCCAGGTTCCCGAGAGCCTTCGCCTTCGCCATCGTCTCGGGATCGGTCAGTCCCTTTTCTTCGATGAACTCGCCAACCTCAAGGAACCGCGGCTTGATGAGGAACAACCCATTGGCAAGAGCAAGAATCGTGAGGGCGAACCCAATGGTGACGAACAACATCTCGAACGTGAAGCTACGTCCAAGAACGATCCAGATCCCGGTGATCAGCACGACCAAGCCGGCGGGGAAGAAGATGCGACTGTTCGTAGCTCCCACCTTCGTGCCGACAGTCATGATCGTCTCTGGATCTTTCGTGCGTCCAGCCGTGGCCATCAACGACTCAACGTAGAACTGACCTCCGAAGAGCACAGCTCCGGCAAGAACATGTATCAGAACGACCCATTCCATGACCTGACCTCCCTAGATGTGACCGGTGGCATGGTAGATGGACTTCGACGAACCAGGAACGTCCGACATCCGACTTCTTGGGAGCGAGGCGTTCCGACTCAAGACTTCCGGCATCTGTCCCGGACGCGAGAGAACCCGACGGATCCCCCTGAAGACCCACAACCTGTGCTGGCGTCACCGTACATCTGGCCACGCTCACCAAATGTGCTGTTGGGAGCGAGGAGTCTGAGGTAGGCGGCTGTGGGTCGGATCCGTCAGGCTCTCTGCGTATTGTGCAACAGAATGAACCTGAGCGATATAGGGGTAAACCCTGATTCTGGAAGCAGTGGCTAGCTGGCGCCCCCATCGACCAGACCCGACTCGAATGCCCGTATGGCCAGCTCATGCCGACTCGCGACTCCAAGCTTGTCGAAGATATGGCTCATGTGCGTCTCGACCGTCTTCACGGAGACGAACATCGTCTCTGCCGTCTTGCGATATGAGTACCCACGGGCGATGTACTCGACAACCTCCCGTTCACGGGGTGAGAGCTGTTCGATGGACGGTTCCTGGGCGACTGCATCATCTATGTCGAGAAGGAAACCTGCGATCTGCGGGGAGACCGGCATCGACCCATCGAGCGCTTCGGCCACAAGATCGGGCAATCTGTCTCCGAGTGTCGACTTGACGAGATATCCATCCACTCCTGCTTGGAGCATCTTGACGACATCTCGCTTGTCTGCGGACACCGAGAGGCACACGAATCGGCAGTCCACGTTTGCCGCCCGCACACCGCTGACGACATCGGCACCGGACCCGGACGGAAGATGAACGTCAAGGAGCACGCCGTCGGGCTCCGTCGAGACGATCGCCGCGACCGCCTCGGCGACGTCGCCAGCCTCCGCCACAACATCGAACCGTTCCGCCAAGTACTTCGCAGCGCCAGCACGGAGGATCTCATGATCGTCAACCAGCACGATGCGCGGCTTGCTCATCGGAGCGCCCCCACAGGCACGGCAGACACCTTGATCTCAGTGCCCTCACCCGGTGTGCTCTCAATGCACACTTCCCCACCAGCGTCCTCGACCCTCCTGCGCACCGAGTTCTCGAGCCCATGGCCCTGCTGGGCATGCTCAGGTTCGAAGCCCCGCCCCTCGTCCCGCACATAAATCGCTACTACCCCGTCCTCGATGGCTGAATACAGATCGATCCTCTCCGTGCCTGAGTACTTGGCCGCGTTCGTCATTGCCTCGCGCGCAGCCTCGACGAGAGCAGCAAGCGTCGGGTCCATGTCAACATCCGCTCGAATCACTGCCGACACATCGACATCAAATAGGTCTTCGATGTCGCTTGCCGCTTTCACGAGCGCCGTCTTGAGAGACACCTCCTCGGGCGAGGCGTACGCATCCACGAGGTTCCTCAGTTCTCGAGTCTGCCTGCGTGCAAGCCTTCTCACACGCTCGGAGTCCCCGGCATCAGTGTCGATCACCTGGAGTGTTTGCAGCGCCGAGTCATGCAGCTTGTTCGCAAGCTCCAGTCGCTCACCCCGCCGGATGCTTCGCTCACGCTCGGCCATCAGATCGTCGACCGTTGCCCGCCGGTAGGCGTCCGTCCTGCGAATGGTCGAGAACAACCAGCCGAAAATGATCCCCCAGATGATGAACCCCAACGAGGAGAGGGCTGACACGGGACCATCCCCCATAAGGAACAGGATGAAGACCTGCTCAAGACCTATCAGCGTGGCTATCAACGTGACACCACCGAGTCCGAGACCGTAAGAGGCAACCAACAGCGTCGGGATGAGGTACCCACCGTGGAAGAGGTTCTCCGCGCCTGCAGCCCACGAGGCGGCACCGACAAGCAGAACGACGACGGCATCCGTCCATACGAACCACGCCGATCCGAATACAAACCTGTCGCGTGCTGCCCACACCGAGACACCGGTCCACGCCGTAGCCAGCACCATCGAACCTATGACGATCACCTTGTCAACATCGGAATTGACCGTCAATGTCACGACGACAAGCATGAGCATCCATACCCATCCGACAACACGGGCGATAACGGCGAGGCGAATCAGGGCACGTTCGATCCTGTTCGTGATCTGATCGGACTCCTCGAGCGTGGGGCTCGCTGAGCCACGTGTTGTGTCATCTGCCAGTCCCATTGCGCTGAGGGACCTTTCGTTCAGGGATCACCACGATAACGAAACGCTGACCCGCACGTCGAGTTGAGTCGAACCTGACGCCGCTGTCGACCGCTAGCTTCAGCCCATGGAGCGAAACAGACGGGAATTCGCCTGGGGTGTAAGTACCTCGGCCTATCAGATCGAAGGTGCCTGGAACGAGGAGGGAAAGGGTCCTTCCATTTGGGACACGATGGCTCACACGCTGCCCATGGACGAAACAGGTGACGTGGCGTGCGACCACTATCACAGGCTGGAAGACGATCTGGATCTACTCGTCGAGATGGGACTGAACGCATATCACTTCTCCGTGGCGTGGTCACGTGTGCTCCCTGACGGTACG
>JBDLJV010000169.1:0-4446 GCA_039714175.1 Actinomycetota bacterium | reverse complement strand
GAACACCCGGATCCAGGTTGAACACACCGTGACCGAAGAGGTCTTCGGCGTCGATCTCGTCGCAGAACAGATCCGCCTCGCTCTCGGCGCGGAACTCTCTATCACCGAGACACCAGAGCCCATCGGTCATGCCATGGAGTTCCGCATCAACGCCGAGGACCCGTCGCAGGGCTTCGTGCCGAACCCGGGAACGCTCGTTCACTATCGCGAACCGGGAGGACCAGGAATCCGCGTGGACTCGGGTGTCGTGCAGGGATCTGAGATCAGTCAGTACTACGACAACATGATCGCCAAGCTGATTGTCACCGGCAAGGATCGTGAACAGGTCTTCAGGCGAGCGAAGCGTGCGCTCGGGGAATTCGATATCGGCGGCGTCGACACCACGATCCCTGCACACCTCGCGATCCTTGAGAATCGTCGTTTCCGTAAAGGGAAGGTTTCCACCCGGCTCGTCGAGGACGGAATGGATTTCTCCCAACTCGAGCGATCGACCGCGCCAACGCTCCCCGAGCAGGAGGAACTGGCCGAACGCGACCTCACCGTCGAGGTCGGTGGCCGTCGTTTCACCGTGAAGTACTGGGCCAAGGTGATGTCAGCTCCGGGTTCTGGCAAGCGTGTTGCCCCGAGGCGCAAGGCGCCCAAGCTCTCCAAGCAGGCATCCGGAGGCTCGGGTGAGGGCGTCGTCGCGGCGCCGATGCAGGGAACGATCGTCAAGATCCACAAGAAAGCCGGCGAGTCCGTCGAAGCCGGTGAAGCCGTCTGCGTGCTCGAAGCCATGAA
Organism: Actinomycetota bacterium; assembly: GCA_039714175.1. Taxonomy (GTDB): domain Bacteria; phylum Actinomycetota; class Acidimicrobiia; order Spongiisociales; family UBA5794; genus B3-G11. The sequence continues at coordinate 3,666 of JBDLJV010000169.1, read as the reverse complement.
GATGGAGAATGAGATCAAGGCCGAGTCATCGGGAGAGATCGTCGAACTGCGTGTTCAGGTCGGCGATACCGTCTCGACCGGCTCACCGATCATGATCATTCGGTAGCACGACCTTCGGTTGTGTCGCAATACGTAGTACGTAGTACGACATGCACGGAACGGACAAGCGGCAGGTATCAGCCGGTCGGTTGGTATCTGCCGAAGATGGGGGTCAGGGTCTTTGTGATATCGCCGATTGTGGCACCTGCCTCGAGCGCCCTCTTCATGGGGTAGAGCACGTTGTCGGTTCCTCGAGCCGCGGTCGCGAGGTCGTCCAACGCTGATCCGACCGCCGTTTCATCCCTTGCCGCGCGCCGTTCGACGAGAGAGCGACACTGAGCAGGTTCAAGCTCAGGGTCGATCGTCAGCAGATCGGGTTCAGGTTCGTTGGCGATGGCAAACCGATTGACACCTACCAACACGGCGTCACCGCTGTCGAGCGCTCTGGCATGGCTGTACGCGGCTTCGTCGATCTCCCGCTGCTGGAAACCCTGCTCGATGGCTGCCGGAGCCCCACCGAGTTCATCGATGCGAGAGATGAGCTCCATCGCATCGGCCTCGATACGATCGGTCAACGATTCGACGAAGTAGCTACCGGCCAGAGGATCAACCGCATCGGTCACTCCCGTCTCGTATCCGAGGACCTGCTGGGTGCGCAGAGCAAGCATGGCCGACTCGTTCGTGGGGAGTCCCAGCGCCTCATCGAATGAGTTCGTATGCAGGGACTGGGTCCCACCAAGGACCGCAGCGAGCCCCTGGTACGCAGTCCGCACCACGTTGTTGAGCGGCTGCTGAGCTGTGAGAGTCGAGCCAGCCGTCTGTGTATGGAAGCGCATTCGCCAGGACTCGGGATTCGTGGCGCCCATCCGATCTCGCATGAGCCGGGCCCAGAGACGCCTTGCCGCCCTGAACTTTGCCGCTTCCTCGAAGAGATCGTTGTGAGCGTTCCAGAAGAAGGAGAGCCGGGGAGCGAACGAGTCGATGTCGAGACCAGCGGACCGTGCCGCATCAACGTATGCGAGACCGTTGGCAATAGTGAAGGCAACCTCCTGAGCTGCCGTCGAACCCGCTTCGCGGATGTGATACCCGGAGATCGAGATCGTGTTCCAATTCGGAATCTCCCTGGCACAGTATGCGAAGGTATCCGTGATGATCCTCATCGACGGGGAAGCCGGATAGATGTACGTCCCCCGAGCGATGTACTCCTTCAAGATGTCGTTCTGGATCGTGCCGCGCAACTCGTCGGCGCTGATGTCCTGTTCAGCAGCGACGATCTCGTACATGAGAAGGAGCACGGCTGCTGTCGAGTTGATCGTCATGGACGTTGACACCTCACCCAACGGGATCTGGTCGAACAACGCCCGCATGTCGTCAACCGAGTCGATAGCGACACCAACCTTCCCGACTTCACCGGCAGCGAGCGGATCGTCAGAATCGAGTCCCATCTGCGTGGGGAGGTCGAACGCGACCGACAGCCCCGTCTGCCCGGCATCGAGCAGAGTTCTGAACCGCTCGTTCGTGGCTCGTGCGTCTCCGAACCCTGCGTACTGCCGCATGGTCCAGAGCCGACCCGTGTACATGGACGGATACGGCCCCCGGGTGAACGGGTATCGACCTGCCTCGCCAAGTTGGTCTGCAGGATCCCACCCTTCGAGATCCTCGGGGCCGTATTCGCTCATATGCGCCTCTCAGTTCCTTCGGTTCCGGTTTCCGGTTTCCGGTTTCCGGTCCTCGCTTCAGATACGCGCCGTATTCGAAGTCTGTACCTAACCTGATTCGCAGTACTTGATAGTACCGGTAGGACCTATCGATTTCGTTCGTCCAGCAAGTCTTGGAACCATGGAACCAGAAATCAGAAACATCGAGAAGGCGGAACGTAGCCGCAGACGTCTCCCGGCCATCCTCGGCCTGGTGCTCGTCGTTGTTGCTGCCGCAACCTGGGTCGGCCTGTTCGGTTTCCTCGGCGCCAACACGGCACACGGCGCAGTCCAATCCCTCTCCGACGAGTACCTCTGCGACACATCAAACATCGATCTCGATCTCCCGAACCTCTCGATGCTGTCGACCGTGCACTCAGCCGACGGTGTGAAGCTCGGGCAGCTCACCGAACGGAACTCCAGGCCCGTGAGCCTCGACGACATGCCGGATCTCGTCGTTGCAGCCCTGCTGTCAGCAGAGGACAAGTCCTTCTACGAACACGAGGGCATCAACTTCCAGGCAATCGCTCGAGCAGCAATCGGCAAGGTCTCGAGCGACGCCCCCGGTGGTGGTTCAACGATCACCCAGCAAGTCGTGAAGCAGAACTTCCTCTCCGACGAGTACACCATTGAGCGGAAGATCTGCGAAGCGGTCGTTGCTGCCGAAGTCGAGCGTCGCTACACAAAGGATCAGATCCTTGAGTTCTGGGCGAACTCGGTGTTCTTCGGTTCCAACGCCTACGGAGTTCGCGCTGCATCCCTCGAGTACTTCGGCAAGGAGCTCGAGGAACTCTCGATCTCAGAAGCTGCTCTCCTCCCGATTCCCATCCGTAACCCCACGTACTACCACCCTCGCTGGAACCCGGTGAACGCCATCACAGCGCGGAACCGAACCATCGACCGCATGGTCGCGAACGGCTACATACTTCCGATCGAGGGCACGACTGCCAAGTCAGAGCCGCTGGGTGTCATCGGTCAACAGGCGTTCGAAGAGGTGTCGCCTCAGGTGATGATCGCTGTTCGCCAGGAACTGCTTCGGAGTAACAAGTACGGCCTCGGCGAGACATACGCCGAACGCAAGCGTGCCGTGTTCGGGTGCCCGGCGGCGGTGACTGATTGCGACGGCGGGGGTGGGCTCAAGATCGATATCACACTCGACGTGGACCTGCAGGAGGAAGCCAATCGGATCCTCCGGGCATGGTTCAGGCCGGAGTTCAACGGACCGACCGGAGCGATCGCCACGGTGGACAACGCCACCGGTGCAATCCGTGTTCTTGCAACCGGCCTGGACTACGGGACCGACATCGAAGCTGGCCAGCGCCCGTATGACCTCGCCAGCCAGGGGGCACGCCAACCCGGGTCGGCCTTCAAACCGTTCACACTCGCTGCAGCATTGGAGTCCGGCGACCGTGCAGGCAACCCCGTGACGCTCGGCTCGTACTGGGACGATTCCAGTCCCGCAGTGATCGAGTGCGACAGCCCGTGCACCGCCGACGGCAACTTCTGGACCGTGCACAACGCAGGAGGCGCGGCGCCGAAGGGACTGAGAACGCTTGAATCTGCAACGTACAACTCGACCAACACGGTGTACGCCCGGCTCGTGGATGCGATCGGACCCGAGAAGGTTGTCGACATGGCTCACCGACTCGGGATCGAGTCACCGCTCCAGCCGTATCCGTCGATCACGCTTGGAGCACTTGGTGTCTCCCCACTTGAGATGTCCGCGGCATATTCCACGCTCGCGAACTACGGATCGCGCGTCGAGCCGTACCTGATCGAGAGGATCACCGCATCCGATGGCACGGTCATCTATGAGCACACCATCGAACCTCGCCAGGTTCTCTCGGAGCAGATCGCTGCCGCTGTCGTAGGGACGATGGAGAAGGTCGTTTCGAGCGGAACCGCCAAGCGGGCGAACATCGAGGGTCGA
>JBDLJV010000168.1:0-4457 GCA_039714175.1 Actinomycetota bacterium | reverse complement strand
GCGAAAGCTGACTTCGTGAGCGATGATCTCGACACGGGAGTGACGGCCATCAGTTGCCGACCAGAATCGTCTCTGGATTGCACCCGCAATCCATACGACACGGCCACGGGTTGTTTCGTCCGGGATGTCATCTGGATCGGGATTCCACTTCACCACCGGGATCACGTCGAGTCGCCGCATCGGCTCGGTCGACCGAACCGTCACGAGCAGACGCATCAGCGTGGTTCCCGACTCGAACGTTCGAATCTCTGGTTCCGCGGCGAGTCGTCCGGTGAGTACAACAAGGTTCAGATCCATGGCACTTCCTTTCATGGAAGTGCGGGACACGTTCAACATATCGAGTTGATACGACAGGAATCTGCGTCTCGTGCCGACAGGCTGTCGATACAGAGAATTGCGATAATCACTGTCACAACCCCTGATCGGAGTCACTCCATGAAACGAACAGTCATCGTCGGCGCGCTTCTTGCCTTGGTGGCCGCAGCTTGTGGCTCGGCCGCGAACACCACAGCAACCACGCCGGCCGCACCCGACGCCACAACAACCACAAGTGTTTCAGACACAACCACGTCGTCGACACAGCCGCCCACAACGACCACCAGCACCGTCCCAGAGACATCACCCGAAGATCAGGCAGCGATTACGCTCGCTTACGAGGTCGTGTTCTCGAGTGAAACTGACTTTGAAGAGAAGGCTCCATACATCGTGGATCCGTCCGGTCTCGAAGAGACGGTCATCAACTACATGGAAGCGGGCGAATCGATGGGCGGTGTCAGCCTCGCCGCACGAACGATCACCGTTGACGGTGACACAGCAAAGGTGATCTACGACTTCCTGTTCGCTGGAACCCCCACCTACCCGGATCTCACGGGAGACGCGGTCCGCAACGACGGAACCTGGCAGATCACGAGAGAGATGTTCTGCTCCATCATGACATCGGCGCGTGTTGGATGTCCCAGCTCGTGATTCGCCGCACATTCGTCCTTGTTCTTGCCGTTGCCTTCGTTGCTGGTTGTGCAGGTTCGGAGCCCCCTGTTTCGACAACCGGATCGAGCTCTGATCACACCCAGGCACCAACCACGACAGCGATCGAGCAGGAGACGAACTCTCCGGACGGCGTGTTCTACACAGGTATCGACGGTGTTGTCTCCGACGTGTCTGACCCAAGTCGGGTGATCTCGCTTGCGGGAGACATCACCGAGATCATCTTCGAACTCGGTGCAGGAGACTCGATCGTGGCGACCGACATCACCACGGTGTATCCGGAAGCGGCAGTTCTTCTCCCGAAGGTCGGTATCGGACGGTTCCTGTCTCCTGAGGCAGTGCTCAAACACAACCCGACGATCGTCATCGGTGACAGCGTCACCGCGCCACTCTCCGCCATCGACCAGCTCCGTGCTGCCGGTGTTCCGGTCGTGATCCTTGACCTCTCGACGAGCTTCGACACGCTGTACTCGAAGGTCCGAGATCTTGGGTTCATCCTGGGTGCCGACGAGGCCGCAGCAGGACTCGAAGCCGACCTCCACAGTGCGATTTCAGCAGCGAGTGTCGATCGCGAGTCAACGGGACTGACAGCCGCCTACGTCTATACGCGTGGTCCCGACGTCATGCTGTTGTTGGGCGACGGCATGGTCTCGCACCCGGTCATAGAAGCCGGGGGTGCCGTCGATGCGGGCGCCCTCATCGGCGTTGAAGGATCGATCCCCGTTACGCCCGAGGCGCTCATCGCTGCCGCACCAGACGTGCTGATCGTTCCGACGGAGGGACTCGAGGCTCTCGGTGGCATCGATGGCCTTCTCGCGATGCCCGGTGTGGCAGAGACCCCCGCGGGCCTCAGCGGCTGGATCCTCAGCTATCCCGAGGGAGACTTCCTCACGATCGGTCCTCGAATCGTCGCGGTCATCGAAGCCCTGGCGACGGACCTCTCCGGATTCGCCGGATCCTCATGACGAAGGGGCGGAGTCGCCGTACGACGTTCGGGTTCGCAGTTGCCTCAGCCGCGTTGGCTTTTGCATTCCTTCTGTCTCTCAGTATTGGAGCGGTGAACATCCCGGTTGCCGACATCGTCACGTGGGTAACCGGAGGACTATCCGAGGACGACCTCGGTTCCCGCGTGCTATCCGGTGTCCGGTTCCCGCGATCACTGGGAGCCGTAGTGGTCGGAGCTGTTCTCGGGTCGACCGGAGCAGCACTCCAAGGAATCAACCGAACCCGCGTCGTCGACGCGCATCTCATCGGAATCTCCGCCGCTGGTGGTCTCGGCGTTGCGCTCGGCGCTGTAGCTCTTCCATCCGGAAATCTTCCGCCGGCGATTGTTGTCACAGGCGCACTCTTCGGAGGCCTATACGCACTCACGACACGCATGCTCGGCCGTGTCGGTGGAGGCACGACTCTCGTAGTACTCATGGGAATTGCTGCCGGATTCACGATCACAGCGTGGACCGGCGTTCTCGTCCTGGGCGTTGACAACCCGGCTGTTCCCACACTGTCGTTCTTCATCTTCGGATCGCTCGTTGGAGCTCAAACCTCAGTTGTCGTGCCCGCTGCGGTCGTCTCGATCATCGCTCTTGGGATCCTGTGGCGCATCGGACCGGGCCTCGACCTTCTCGCTCTCGGCGATCGCACCGCCAAACACGTCGGCTTCGACACCAAGAGCATGATCCCGATCTCCCTTGTGATGGTCGGAGTAGCTGTTGGATCCTCTGTAGCCATTGGCGGAGTGATCGGGTTCGTCGGCCTCATCGTGCCAACAGTTGTGCGCCCGATTTTCGGAGCTTCACAGCGGGTGCTCATTCCTGCTGCCGCCATTGTCGGAGCTGCTCTCGTCCTCGTCGTCGACACAGCGGCCCGAACGCTTCTCTCACCGATCGAGATACCGATCGGACTCATCATGACGGGTTTGGGCGGACCAATCCTGATCTGGTTGCTGCGCAGGGAGGTCCTGAGATGAATCTTGAGATGCGCAACGTCACGGTGTCCGTTCGCGGTCACGATCTCCTCAGCGACGTATCGATCCTCCTTCCCGCGGGGTCGCGCACAGCCGTCATCGGTCCGAATGGGGCTGGAAAGTCAACACTCTTGGCCACACTGGCGGGTGACGTGAAACCTTCGGCCGGCGAAGTTCGGATCGGTGGCGAGCAGATCCATCTCCTCAGTCCGCGGAAGCTTGCCCGTACACGATCGGTGCTGGCTCAGACGCATACAACCGATGTCGCATTCTCTGTCCAACAGGCGGTCGCGATGGGCCGATTCCCGTACCGGTTCGATGCAGGCGTCTCCTCCGAGGAGAACCGCATGGCAGTTGACGGCGCGATCGCTGATCTCGACGTCGAATCGCTACGAGATCGCCAGGTTCGCTCCTTGTCCGGAGGTGAGCGACAGCGAACCGCCATCGCTCGAGTCCTTGCTCAAAGCACGCCGATCGTCCTACTCGACGAGCCAACGACGGCTCTCGACATTCGTCACCAGGAATCTGTGATGGCGCTCGTTGACAGGCTTCACTCGCAGCAGCGCACGATCGTTGCTGTCTTGCACGATCTGAACGTGGTGTCGCACTTCGATCGAGTGATTCTCCTCAGCAGAGGTACGGTTGCCGCTCAGGGGAAGCCGGCTGACGTGCTGACTTCTGAGCTCCTCTCGTCGGTCTACGAATACCCTATCGACGTCGTCCCCCACCCGACCGATGATCGGTTCCTCATCCTTCCGCAGCGAAGACACCCTTGACACATCTGGCCGCACAGGTAGATTCAACGCCTCGCAAGGCGGGAGTACGCGATGACACTTGCTCCGGTACGGCTCATCGGAGGCGCACCCGGTGCCGGGAAGACGACGCTTGGTAGAGCGCTCGGCGCATATCTTGACGTTCCGTCTCTCACTGGTGATGACATTGTGACCGGGATCCTCGGCGTGACAACCGAGCAATCCCATCCGGATCTTCACATGATCGGGAAACGTGGCCACATTGAGTACTTCACGTCCTCTGACCCGGAGGATCTACGTTCCGACGCCCTCGCCCAACATGCCGCCACGTGGCACGCCCTCGAGTTTGTCGCACGGAAGCGGAGTCGCATCGGCCAGCCCATCGTGATCGACCACTGGAGCCTTGATCCAAAGCGCGTAGCTGAATCCCGGGCCGGCGACCTGCGTCCGGTGTGGCTTCACATTGATCCCGAAGTACTGGATGCACGCGAACGCGATCTGGCCGAATTCGCAGCCGACTCATCGGATCCGGAACGCATGCACACGAACTTCATGAGTCGGAGCCTCTGGTGGAATGAGCACGTCCGCAGATCAGCTCACGACCTCGGTCTGCCGGCGATCCACCAGGACGGATCCAAGTCTGTCGACGACCTCGTCAATGAGGCCCTGATCGCAACGAGCAAGCCGCTGGTCAACTGATCTGAGCGATCTCGCGTTCGAGCTGCTCGTACCCGGGGAATGAAGGATCGTGGGTCACG
>JBDLJV010000167.1:0-4487 GCA_039714175.1 Actinomycetota bacterium | reverse complement strand
GGTTGAGCGTGCAAGCTCGGTCCTGACGAGCTGACGCAGGTCCTGCGTCACACGCACAATCACCCAGCCACGCTCCACCCTGACCTTCTCATAGGTATCGAGGGTTCAGATGACGCCGGGGTCTATCGCATTGACGATGATCGCGTCATCGTTCAGACCGTCGACTTCTTCACACCGATCGTCGATGATCCTTACGAGTGGGGTCGCATCGCTGCTGCCAATGCGCTCAGCGACGTATATGCCATGGGGGCAGATCCGCTGACAGCCCTTCAGCTCGTCAGCTGGCCGAGGGACACGATCCCGTTCGACGTTCTCGGCCGCGTGATTGAGGGTGGTCTGGAAGTCATGAACGATGCTGGCTGCACCGTCGTCGGAGGCCATTCGGTTGACGATCAGGAACCGAAGTACGGATTCTCCATAACGGGAACCGCACCTGCCGAGGACATCACCACGAACAGCGCCGCCAAACCCGGGCAGGTACTGATCCTCACGAAGCCGCTCGGGACAGGGATCATCTCGACAGCTGCCAAGAACGGGACCGCAACCGACGAAGTCGTTCAGGCGGCCGTCGAGTCGATGGTCCAGACGAACGCCCGGGCGGCTGCCGCCCTCCGCCGCGTCGGAGCCAAGGCGGTGACCGACGTCACCGGCTTCGGGTTGCTCGGACACCTCTCCGAGATGACGAAGGGGTCCGACGTGAGCGCCGAGATCGACGCTGACGCCGTTCCGATTCTCGACGGAGCATTGGCGCTTGCGACCAGTGGCGAACTCCCCGGAGGAACAAGGCGCAACCTGGCAGCGATTGAGCCGTTCACGGTGTTCACCGGTGTCTCGGAAGCACTGAAGTGGGCCCTCGCCGATGCCCAGACAAGCGGCGGCCTTCTCGTGTCCGTGGACGCACCGTTACAGGACGCCGCGCTTCAGGCATTGACGGACAACGGCGTTCGTGGATGGCTCATCGGACGCGTCGTCGAGCGGACCTTCGAGCATGGTCCGACAGGACAAATCTCGGTGAACGGAAGAAACGTCCCCGAATCGGCTTGAAGTCGCGCCGCGATGCGGTATCCTCAAAGTGCTGGGTCGCCAGACGACCCTCAGCAGGTTCCCTCGTCCCCCCTGGGGAGCCTGCGAAAATAACTACAGGTTCCCTCGTCCCCCCTGGGGAGCCTGTAGACACAAGCAACAGGCCCTCACCCCCCTGAGGGCCTGTTGCGCGTTGTTGAGAGCGAAGAGCAGAGAGTCGGAAGTCGGAGACCGGAGGTCGGGGTTCGGACATCGGTTGTCGACTCTCTAGGCTGGGTTCACCATGAAGATCCGCATCACGCGCCCAGGCCAGATCGGCTCAACGATTCGGGAACTCGCCCGGCGCAGACCTGCTGAGGCCGAGGATTACCTCGATACGCATCAGGATGCATGGGAGGAACTCGCCGCTGACGATCCGCATGATGCAGCAGACATCCTCGAGGCGCTCGACGAGGAGGGTGCCGCTGATCTCCTCCAAGATCTTCCCGCTGATGAAGCTGGCGATGTTCTCGATGAGATGCACCCGGAGGCTGCCGCTGATGTTCTGGAGGAGTTGATCCCGGCAGAGGCTGCAGCACTTGTCTCGGAAATGGAGACGGACCAAGCAGCTGATGTCATCGCCGCACTCGAAGCGGAGGAGCGCACATCGATCCTCGCTGCTCTCGATCGCGAAGCCGCTACCGAGATCGAGAAGCTCCTCGTATACGCCGCAGACACCGCTGGTGGAATGATGACAACGGACCTTGCGGCCCTCCCGCTCGGCATCACGTCCGGTGAGGCGATTGAGCATCTACGCCGGCTCCACGATGAACTCGGGTCGAATCTGCGATACGTCTATGCCGTCGACGACGGTGGGCGACTCGTGGGGGTAGTCGCGTTCCGCGAACTGGTATTCGCCCGCCCCACCACGGGTCTCGACGAAGTGATGGAGACAGGAATCGTCAGTGTGCGCACGGACACGGACCGTGAAGAGGTCGCCGAGCTGATCCAGCGATACCACCTCATCGCCATTCCGGTTGTCGACGCTCAGGGCGTCCTCGTCGGCATGGTCAAAGTTTCGGAGGCGATCGAAGCAATCCTCGCCGAGGTTGGCGAGGACATCGCCGTGATGGTCGGAGCCGGCGAAGAGGAGACCGTGTTCACCCCTGTTGGCAGGTCGGTGCGCAGAAGGCTGCCGTGGATCTTCTTCAACCTCGTCGTCGGCGTTGTCCTCGCTGCGATGATCTCGCGGTTCGAGTCGACGCTCACGACGTACGCAGTACTGGCGGCCTACATGCCCATCGTCGCTCTCCTCGCAGGCAACTCCGGTGCACAAAGCCTCGCCGTCATCATCCGATCCATGGCTGTTGGCGATCTTCCCCCGGGCCGGGCCGGGAGAGCGATCAGGCGCGAGGTTGCCGTCGGCCTCATCGACGGGACGATCATGGCCGTGACCGCCGCCGCAGTCGCCGCTCTGACCGTCGGTGTGTTCCAATCAGGAGCCAGCAGTGTTGCGCCCATGGACCTCGCGACAATCGTGTTCGCTGCCGTATGGGTGGCTTTCCTCGTCGCTGGCCTCGTGGGTTCGGGAATTCCTGTCGTGCTGCGGCGAGCGGGCCAGGACCCGGCGTTGGCGTCGAACATCTTCCTCACCATGATCACCGACATCGTCGGATTCACAGGATTCTTGCTGACAGCAATGCTGCTGCTGGGGTAGGAGGGACGGCTACGCCGTCCCGATCGCTCGGCTACGCCTCGCTGTCAGGTGTCAGGTGTCACGCAGAGGATCTGAGAGCTTGCTCGTTCAGGAACCGAGGACGGCTGTTCCGGACGAGGCGAAGCGTCCCAGGTAGGTGATCTTGTAGCCGTTGTCCAGACGAGCCAGGTAGTTGTCGGACACAGCTTGGCGCTCGGAATCGGATGCGTCCGGATTGCCGACGATGTTGGCCGCCGCCGGGTCATCGACCACATGCACAACCGCTATCGGTGGGAACAGCTCCACGACTTCTGCGATGAGGTCGTACAGATCGAGGTCGGTGATCGAGTCATACGAAGCGGTATCGAGCAAGACAATGACGGTATCGCCGTCCCCATCCCCGGCAACGCGATCGACGATCTGGTACTCAGGTGGTGTGAGATTCGTCTTGGGCGCGTCAGTCGTGGTGGTCGTGTCCTCACCCGGCTCAGGCGCACTCGTATCGGGGAGGGTTGTAACAGTGATCGAAGAACCGGGCGACACCGTGGTGTCCGTCGTATTCGAAGTACACGCCCCGGCAACAACAGCCAGGAGAGCAATAGCCACCACTGCACGCACTCTGAGAAGCATGCAATAGATAGTACCGCTCAAGTTCACTTGTGTCGTTGACCGTGCCACTCGTCGTACGACATCCCATCGAGGAAGGGTTCGTGGTGCACGAGGCGGAAGAGTTCGACCGCCCGGGCATACGACTCCTCATCGGGATCCGACTCGAGCACGAGCATCGCGAGATCGAGCTGTGGTCTCCACGCCCTCACACCCAGGCTGAAGTCGACACGCCCCTGCCAGGTCTCCGGATCGTCTGGTGAGGAACCGTGGGATTCCCAGAACGCAGCAAGCTTCCTGCCGGCGTTGAGGCATCTACGCACGTACTTGGCAGCCGAACGATCGATCTCAAAACCTGAAGCGACGCCCTCCGTCCAGTCCGCGAACGCTTGGTCATTGAGCGATGCCGGGTCGGTGACGGCCCGTTCGTAGAGATCATCGATCTCAGCGAGAATCGTCACAAGGTCTCTTCGTCCACAAGCGCAGTGAAGGCATCCTTGAGGGCACTGGTCACGGGTCCGGCGGCAAACTCAACGTCAGCGACAGCGACCACTGGCATCACCTCTCGCACGGTCGACATGATGAACACCTCATCGGCTCGGAGCAGTTCGTCGCGATGGAACCTCCCGACGGAGACCTCGATTCCGAGTCTTCCGGCAACCTCCAGGGTTGCCTCGCGCGTGATCGACTCGAGGATCTGACTGTCCAGGCTTGGCGTGTAGAGCACACCACCCGTGATCCAGGCAAGCGAGAACGTTGGGCCTTCCAGCACAACACTGCCACTTCCCAGCAGTGCAGCGTCGTCAAAACCCTTGGACTTCGCTTCGATCGTGGCGGCGAGGTTCGGGCCGTACGACATCGTCTTTGCTCCGGTCAGCTCACTCACATGCCCGTCGGCATGCCACGGAGCGTCAAGAAGATCAAGCCGGACACTCGATGGGAGCTCCGGGAGCGGTTCGAGAAATACAACCGTGACGTTGTTGGTACCTGGCGCGGATGCATCGGTACCTCCCGTCACATAGATCCGCAAGACGCCATCGCCGCCGGATGCCGCACCGGCGCACCATGTGCGAAGATCGGATCGCTCTGCCAACCCGATGCGCAGATGCTCTGCGCTGCGCTCGAGTCGATCGAGATGACCATCGAGCCGGAAGACCTGACCGTCGTAGGAACGCATCGCCTC
>JBDLJV010000166.1:0-4487 GCA_039714175.1 Actinomycetota bacterium | reverse complement strand
ATGATCCTTGCAATGGCCCCGATCACGCTGGCGAACATGGTGATGTTCATCGTGGTCGCGACCGTCCTGATCATCCTCGACCCGGTTCTCGGGCTCGTGGCTTCGCTCATGGTGCCTGCGTTGATGGCGACCTCGGGCCGGTTCGCGACGAAAGTCGTCGGGTTCTCGTTCGATCTTCAGGCGCGTCTCGCCGAACTGTCCCACGTCGTGGAAGAGACGGTTACCGGCATCGAAGTGGTCAAGAGCTATGGGCAGGAGAGTCAGCAACAGGGCCGCCTCGACGACAAGGCCCACTCGATCTTCGATTCCGCAATGGGCATGGCACGCCAACGAGCGATATATCGACCGCTCTTCGAGATCATTCCCGCCATCGGAACCGTTGCGGTGCTCGTGGTCGGGGGCATCCGTGTCGTCGACGGCGCCATGACATTCGGCGAGTTCGTCGCGTTCACGCAGTACTTGTCCGTGCTGGTGCTGCCACTGCTCATCACCGGATGGTTCTTCGCCAATCTGCCTCGCTCAGCTGCAGCGGCGACCCGGATCAATGAATTGCTTGCAACGGCCCCTCAGATCATCGAGCGCCGCAGACCGGAGACGCTGCGGCCTGGACCGGGCGAGGTTCGATTCAGCGATGTGACCTTCGCGTATCCCGACGGGATCGAAGTGCTCAAGGGTGTCGATCTTGTGATACCCGGCGGTACATCGGTTGGCCTCGTGGGCGCAACGGGGTCGGGCAAGTCAACGATCGCGCATCTGCTCCCGCGGTTCTACGACGTTTCGGAGGGATCCATCTCGATCGATGGCGTGGATGTTCGCGACCTGAGGCTTGATCAATTGCGGAACGAGATCGCGGTCGTGTTCCAGGAGTCCTACCTGTTCTCATCATCGATCGAGGACAACATCCGTGTGGGAGATCCGATGGCGTCCGACGATCGCGTCAGGTCAGCAGCCAGGCTCGCCAAGGCCCACGACTTCATCTGTGAGATGTCCGACGGTTACGAGACCGTGGTCGGCGAGCGCGGAGCGACGCTCTCGGGTGGTCAACGTCAGCGTGTCAGCCTGGCACGGGGTGTCGTGAGGGATCCAAGGGTGCTGATCCTCGATGATGCAACCTCATCGGTCGACGCGATCGTTGAGGCAGAGATCCAGGAGGCACTGCGCCAGGTGATGGCGGGGCGTACCACGGTGATCATCGCTCATCGCACATCGACGCTCGCGCTCGTTGACAACGTTGCCTTCATCGAGGATGGCAGGGTCGTTGCCTTCGGACCCCATGACGAGCTTCTCGCCACGGTGCCCCGTTACACAGAGGTGCTTGCAACGGTGGAGGTGGACGCATGAGGTACATGTCGTCCGCCGGCGACTACCGGGTCGACAAGCCGGGCAGGCTCCTTTCGCGTGCGTTGAGGATCGCTCCTGATCTCAAATCGCGATTCGCTGTCGCGCTCACCATCACCGTCGCTGCGACGCTCGTTCGTCTGGCCGGGCCCCTCGTCGTACGTGGAGGGATCGACAACGGCATCTCGGAAGGGGACAAGCAAGCCATCATCGCGGCAGGTGTCCTGTTCCTGGTCCTCCTCGCCGTTCAGTATGTTGCCGCATCCCTCTCGCAGTGGGCTGTGGCGAGCGTCGGGGAGCGATACCTCGTCCGGCTGAGATCAATCGTATTCGGTCGACTGCTCCGGCTGGACATGGGGTTCTACTCGCGGTCCAAGAGCGGGGTGCTCGTGTCTCGCATGACGTCTGACATCGAATCTCTGCAGGAGTTCGCATCGGACGGCGCGGCGATGGCGCTCACGAATCTCCTCACTGTCATCGGTGTCGCGTTCGCCCTTGCCCTCGTCGACTGGCGTATGGCTCTCGCCGTCTTCGCTGTGGTCGGTGTACTCCTCCTCGTGTCCGTTGCCTTCCAGAAGCAGGCACGCAGGGCGTACGACCAGGTTCGCGAGCGAATCGGTCGAGTGCTGGCAACGCTTCAGGAAGGCATCACCGGTGTGCGTGAGGTGCAAGCATTCACGCAGGAGGAGGAGCAGGCGTCGACCTTCGGTCGGGTGAACGAGCGCTATTTCGAGGCGAACATGGCAGCTGCTCGCGCGATCTCGTGGTACTTCCCTGTCGTTGCCGTGCTGCGCATCGTCGCGCTCACATCCGCACTCGCGATCGGCGGGTCGCGTGTTGCTTCCGGTGATCTCACGATCGGGACGCTTGTGGCGTTCCTCCTCTATCTCGACTGGTTCTTCCAACCGATCATCAACCTCTCGAACATCTACAACCTGCTCCAGTCGGCGCTTGCCGCCCTAGCGAAGCTGTTCGAGCTGATGGACGAGCCCGTTGTCATCGATGAGAAGCCGGGCGCCTTCGACCTGCCGGAGCCTGTCGTGGGAACCGTCGGGTTGAACGGTGTGTCGTTCTCCTACGAGTCCGATGTGCCTGTTCTGGACGACGTGTCCCTGATGGTCGAGGCAGGGGAGCGCGTGGCGATCGTTGGAGAGACGGGTTCAGGCAAGTCGACGATCGCGAAGCTCATCATGAGGTTCTACGACCCTGACTCCGGTGAGGTGAGCATCGACAGTTCGGACGTCCGGAACATCACCGAACGCTCCCGGGTCGGGTCCATCTCGCTCATCCCACAGGACGGCTTCCTGTTCTCCGGGACGCTTCGGGAGAACCTCGCCTATGCCGATCCGGAGGCATCCGATGAAGCCGTGTGGAACGTACTGCGCGCAATGGGGGTCGATGAGTGGGTCCGATCCCTGCCCGAAGGGCTCGACACCGAAGTACGGGAGCGGGGCGGCCGCTTCTCCGCCGGCGAACGGCAGCTTGTCGCACTTGCTCGAGCTTTCCTGTCCGATCCGGCGATCATCGTCCTCGACGAGGCGACATCGAACCTTGATCCGGAGACAGAGGTCCAGGTGGAGGGAGCGCTTCGGATCCTGTTGGCGGACAGGACATCGGTTGTCATCGCCCACAGGCTCCGGTCGGCAGAACGAGCAGACCGCGTTGTCATGGTCGATGCGGGACAGATCGTTGCCGAAGGCACACACAGTGAGCTGACCAAATCCTCCCCGCAGTACCGGGAACTCGTCGAAGTGTGGCAACGCGGTACCGGATAGGCTCCTGTCATGCAGCCACCATCAGACCGAACGACCGTCCGCCGACTGCCGGAGCGGGGCCAGTACGACACGGAGACCATCCACGGCATCATCGACGATGCCTTCATTTCGCACATCGGTTTCGCGACGGACACTGGACCGATCGTGATCCCAATAATCCATGCCAGGGTGGGGAACACCCTGTATCTCCATGGATCGCATGCGTCGCGCATGATGCGCGCAACCGTGGGCGAGGAGGTCTGCGTGACCATCACGCACGTCGATGGCATCGTCGCTGCCCGTTCGGCGTTTCACCATTCGCTCAACTACCGGTCGGCAATGGTGTTCGGTTCGCCGCGAGTCGTGACCGATCCCGATGAGCGGGAGATTGCCTTTGCCGCGATCACGAACCAGGTCCTCCCAGGACGATGGGATGAGGCGCGTCAGCCGACCGAGAAGGAAGACAAGGGCACGAAGCTGCTCGCGATCAACATCGCCGAGGCTTCAGCGAAGGTGCGCACAGGACCGCCCGGTGACGATGAGGAGGACTTGAACCAGGGCATCTGGGCCGGGGTGATTCCCCTGACCGTGACGCCCGGCGTGCCGATTCCCGCCCCCGATCTCGAGCCCGGTGTTGATCTGCCAGACTCCGTCAGACGCCTGACGCCTGACGCCTGACGTCTCTCAGCCTCCGTCTCTCCACGCGATGGCGTCGCGCACCAGTCCCATGTCGTAGTCGGGACCGTTGAGACCGATCGTGACCTCGTTGGCTCCTGCGGCCGCGTACTCATCAAGACGGTCAAGGTACTTGGGTTCGAATCCGACTGAGCGTTCGACCGCTGACCGTTCTCTCCCAACCTTGTCGCACCATTCGTCGAGAACCGACGACTTGTGTGTGAACGTCTCGGGGCTGCCGAAGCCGTGCCAGATGTCTGCGTACTCGGCGACGATGCGGAGGGTGACTTTCTCGCCACCTCCACCGATGAGGATCGGGAGGTCACCCGTCGGTTGTGGGTCGAGTTTGGCAAGTCGGTCCTTGATGACCGGCATCGCAGCGTCGAGGGCCCTGAGCCTGCCACCAGCTGTCCCGAACTCGTACCCGTACTCGGTGTAGTCCTTCTCGAACCATCCGCTTCCGATACCGAAGATGAGGCGACCGCCGGACATCACGTCGACGGTGCGTGCCATGTCTGCCAACAGTTGCGGGTTCCTGTAGGAATTACAGGTGACGAGCGCACCGAACCTGATGCGCTCAGTTGCTTCGGCCCATGCGCCAAGCATTGTCCAGCACTCGAAGTGTTTGCCGACGTTCGCATCCGGCGAACCACCGTAGAGCGGGTAGAAGTGGTCCCAGTTGTAGACCACGTCCGCTCCGAGTTCCTCGGCTTCGGCGAC
>JBDLJV010000165.1:0-4540 GCA_039714175.1 Actinomycetota bacterium | reverse complement strand
TCGACGTCCGCATATGTCGTGAAGATCTCGCCCTCAGGATCGAAACTCGGTTCTTCAGTGTTCGCGATCATCGGACCGACGACGCCGAGTCCGATGGCGATGATCAGCACAGCCATTGCGACAGCTCGCGCGTGATTGCCGATCCAGTCGTACACCCTGTAGGTGCGCTTGCCTTCCGTTGAGCTATTGGATGAGCTCTGCATTGGGTTCTCCTCCCCGGTCGCCGTTGCCGGCGTGTCTTTCGAGGACAGAATGCGGGACGAGGAGCAAGCGCACCATCGGGTATCACCCTTGACAGTTCCGAGACCCTGACAAACGCGTAGGGGCGAACCCCTAGGGGTCCTCAGGGTCGGGGGATCCTCGGAAGATCCAGTTGAGGAAGCAGGAACCGATGCCGTGGCCGTGAACGTCGGAGGTGGGAAGCCAAGACAGAGGAGAGAGAGCTATGAAGGCATTGGCGATGCTGATTGCGATGGCTGTGATGGTGACGGCGTGTGCCGGATCGACGGCCGGGACAACATCCACGACCGCAGGCGACGAAGGAATCGAAGCCGTTGACATCGACGGCGTCTGGGTGTTCGAGCACGATCCGGAGGCTGGGATGCAAGCACTTCACAGTGGCGTTCCCGAAATCGTTGACGGCTGCCTCGAGGTGGGCGGATTCATCGTTGTATGGCCCACCGACATGATGGACGAGGCGAAGGCAGCTGTGACAGCAGCAACGGCTGGCGATGCTGAGCCGATCACGATTGGCGGAGGCGGATTCGGTGAGGACGAGGGCCTCGATCCGAGCGAGATCCCTCCGGCCCTGTCTGAGCGATGCTCCGTGGACGCCATCTGGTACGCGTCCTCTTGATCGGTTGCCAACGAGGGGAGCTACCGCTGGCGGGCGATCAGTTCGATCTCGATGTCTGAACCAAGCGGGAG
The DNA here is from genome assembly GCA_039714175.1 of Actinomycetota bacterium. GTDB lineage: Bacteria > Actinomycetota > Acidimicrobiia > Spongiisociales > UBA5794 > B3-G11. The sequence goes on along the minus strand of JBDLJV010000165.1, from coordinate 3,613 downwards.
CGATGCCACGCCGATGGTCGTGCGGGCAGGGAACGGCTCGGTGAACCGTGTCGCATAGACGGCGTTCATGGCCGGGAAGTCAGCCATGTCCGTCAGGTACACGTTCACCTTCACGACATCGTCCGGTGTGAGGTCTCCCGCCTCGAGGACGGCGAAGAGATTGTCGAAGCACTGAGCGGTTCGGTCCCCGATGGTGCCTTCGGTGAGCTCGCCCGTTGCCGGGTCGATCGGGGTCTGACCCGAGCAGAACACGAAGGAGTCTGACACGATGGCGTGGCTGTAGGGGCCAACGGCCGTCGCGGTCGGGCTGGTGAGCGGTGTTCGCATGTGATTCTCCTTATGCCTCAGTGGGCCCGAGGCTACAAGCACCGAGCAGTGGGGTCAGCTGCAAGAACCGCTCTTCTTATCCCTGTTCAGATAGCGATTCGAGCGCGATGATCGCAGGTAGACCACAGGTGCTCTGGCAGTGGGTCACCGTTGGATCTCTCTGTGGGGAAATGGCCTGATGCCCATGGTGGGTCAGGCTCTTGGGGAACAGGAGGACCTCATGAGACGATTCGTGATCGTCTTGGCCGTGGCAGCGCTTGCTGTCGGAATGATTGCGCTCCCGAGCGCAGCAAACAACGAACCAACTCCGGACGACATCGTGTTCGCAAGCGGCGAGACGACGTTTGGTGCAGTGATGGCACGGACGGGAGAGCCCGCTGGCAACTTCGTCCCACTCCCGTTCCTGCGTCCTGGATGGGAACACTTGTTCCCGGGCTGGCAGCACCTCATGGACCCGGACTACAACCGGTGCACCGTGGTATCGGCGACGCTCACCTGGATAGAGCAGCACACGTACGAATTAGCCACGCATGAGGAGTGCCCGCTGTTCCCGCCGCGATACAAGACATGGGATGTGCGCATCACACCGGGTGGCGCCGTCAAGATGACCAACAAGTACCCGCCACCTCTCGTCAATGGGAAGCATTGGCTTGTGGAGCGGACCGGATGTGAGCTCAACGGGACGTTCCGTATGTATCACGGACATTTCGATGGTGAGCACCTATATGCGGCTTCGCATTTCCACGGCATCTGCGACGGCGGAACGGTGTGGGGCAACGCTCATCACGACGTCGGACACGAGGATGGTCCGATACACGCCACGTTCGACATCTCGCTCTACGTGGGTGATTGAACGCAATTGGAGCGGGTGAGGGGAATCGAACCCCCGTATTCAGCTTGGGAAGCTGATGTTCTGCCATTGAACTACACCCGCGGGCAGGTCGAAGTGTACAACGAGGCGCATTCCAGGCTTCTGGCGTCCCTCACGGCGAAATACCGCCGTGAGGGACGCCAGAACGGGAGGAACCGGGGGAGATCAGGAGTTGTTGCCGGTTCGCGGCGGATCATCACTCTGGCCTGAGGACGACGATCCGGTACCTGTGCCGCTCTGCTGCTGTTCCTGTTCCTGTTCAGCAGAAGGCTCGGTTGTCGACGATCCCTCGCCGCTCCCTTGGGATGGCTCCTCGTCTCGGGAGTCCTGGGTGCGTTCCGGATCGGCCGTCTCGGATGCTTCCGTCTGCACACGAATCTCTGCACGCTCTCGCGCAACGGCGAATCGCTTCACCAGAGCGGCCTCGTCGTCACCGAGGTGCTGTTCGGCGACCCGGACACGTTCCATGATGAACTCCGGGTCTGCTTCCCGATCGAGGAGGACTTCTACCTCCTCGACACGATGGCGTGCCTGGACGTCGGAGTCGAAAAGGGAGTGGACACGCTCGGTCGTGCGCTTGATCGGGTAGAGGAACTCACCGGGCATGGCATCGTCCGCTGCGAAGGCAGCGACGGGCACGAGAAGGATCGTGGCTGCAGCGATGGCGAGACCCATCCGCCTGATCGAAGGGGCTCGATGCCGAGCTGGGGTTACGGCGGAGGGAGACTTGATCTCGCGCGTGATCTCCGCCATGTGGCGCTCGGAGATCTCAGGATTCATGTCCGTGTGGAGGCCAGTGAGCCGTTTCTTCAGGTGATCTCTCATGGCCCCTCCTCTCGGGGTGGCTTCTTTGATGTCGGGTTCACCGGTACAGACGCCGGCGACCGTGGGTTTTCAACGGCCTCCAGAGATTTCTTGAGCTGTCGCTCGGCGCGGGTAGAAGACGCGTACACGCCGGCTCTCGTCGTTCCGATGATGTCCGCAATCTCACTCACCGAGAACCCGACGACATAGCGCAGCACGACGATCGAACGCTGGCGAACCGGAAGGTCCATGAGTGCGTCTCTGAGCTCGGGATCGAGCAGATCGTCATCCAGTGATCCCTCTTCGGGGAGCGTCTCCACCGGCTGTTCGGGATGCCGATCGCGTCGGCGGATCTCATCGAGACACGAGAACCGAACGCTGCGATACATCCAGGATCGCAAGGATCGAGCGTCGCCTCGGATGGTTGGCGCAGCCCTCGCCAACTCAAGGAAGCTCTGCTGAACAGCATCCTCAGCTGCACCGCGGTCACGCAGCATGCCGACGGCAAACGACAACAAGTCGGACGCGAGAAGCTGGTAGACCGTGGAGAAAGCGACTTCGTCACGTTCCCGTATCTGGTCTACCAGCTCGTCAGTCAGTCGGTCATCACGCATGGATTCCCGTCTGTTGACGGTCTACACGGGCATGAAAACCTTCGGGCAGAGCTCCCTGACACGATGAAGGTATGCAGAATCGCCACCTGAGGCCATGTGGCGATACATGTGCCTGAGTGTGAGCGGGCCGTCGTACCCCTCGTTGTGCAGCTCCAGCCGGAGCTGTTCCTGTGCCATCTCTCGAGTGCACGCTTCATCACAGGTTCCGTCTTGCACACGGGCTTGCTCGCGCTCTTGGGTGCGGGTCTGGACCGGTTCGCAGTCGGTCTCGCATGTGTTGTTCTGAACCTGAGCCTGGACTTGCTCACGAGCTTGGTCCTTCGTTGCTCCGTCCCCGTCTGCGGCAGTTGCCGGTAGGGCGATGAGCGCTGTCGCCATCGTCCCGAGAAGAACTGCCTTGGCCAATTGTCGCATGATTCCTCCGCGATCGGTTTCTGTTGGTACAGACGCCGCGTGCCGACATGGTTCAACGGGGTGATCGAAGAATTCTTGCGTCAGAGGAGCCAACATGTTGGCAGGATTGACGCAAGAAGCCTCAGGAGAAGAGGCTGACGGCGCCCCAGACGGCGATGAGCGTGCCGACGGCGAGGAGCCACCAGGCGCGAACCGTGCGGAACTCGCCTTCCTCGCCCTTGGGGGCCTTGCCCCGATGGTTCTGGATGATGGCGAACCCGTTGCCGATGAGCATCGCCATACCGAACGCGAGCGCGATCTGTTTCACCAGCAGGTCAACGTCGAGAATCGCATCCATGGGCGGGACGGTACCGACCCCCCGGTGTTCTGGCGTCCGTGACGGCGATATATCGCCGTCACGGACGCCAGAAAGCAGGGTGAGGTAGTGAGAGGGCGGGATACGCTTTGCGGCTATGCACAGACCAATGCCCGACCAACCGATACGTACCTGGCGCAGTACCACACGCCGAGGGTCGCTTTCGGTCGCGCTCTGGGTGTTCGGGTTGGCCACGACGCTTCTCCTCGTTGGCCTGTGGGGTAGGGC
>JBDLJV010000164.1:0-4545 GCA_039714175.1 Actinomycetota bacterium | reverse complement strand
CGCAGCAGCATCCCACCCCCGAGCGTGATGACTCCGAGGATTGCGCCGTTCACGAGGGAGATCGGCTTCTGCCAAGCCTTGATCGCAATGGTGCCAATCGCAAGAGCGATGAGGAAAGGGGTAGCGATTCGGCCGATGCCAAGCCACTTGAGCTCCCACCCATGATCGAGAACTCCGACCACAGCAAAGGAGAGGACGACAGCGACATCAAGGATCCAGTACCAGTGTTTCATCGGCGGGAGAGTATCTCCCCTCCCAGCCGACTCACTGTCGGCACACACCTATGCTCGCAGCTCAGGAGGACCCATGGATTTCGAGTTCACGGATGAACACAAAGCTCTACGTTCGATGGTGCGCGAGTTCGCCGAGGACCGGATCACTCCCAAGGCTGAACAGTGGGACACCGAGCACCACTTCCCTGCCGATGTCGTTCGCGAGATGGGGGATCTCGGTCTCTTCGGCATAACTGCCGAAGAACAGTGGGGCGGCGCTGAGGCAGACTTCACAAGTCTTTGCATAGCGATCGAGGAGATTGCTCGAGCGGACCAGTCCATGGCGATCACGCTGGAAGCAGGCGTCGGCCTGGGTATCAACCCGATCCACGAGTTCGGATCAGATGAGCAGAAGGCCAAGTGGCTTCCTGATCTCGTTGCAGGGAAGACGCTCGCAGGCTTCGGCCTCACCGAGCCTGACGCCGGTTCTGACGCCGGGGCCACTGCAACGAAGGCCGAGCTTGACGGAGACGAATGGGTGATCAACGGATCCAAGGCGTTCATCACGAACTCGGGCACGGACATGACAAGCGTCGTCACCATCACTGCCCGCACAGGACCAAGCGAGATCTCAACGATCCTGGTGCCCATCGACGCCGTCGGATTCACGGTCGAGCCCGCATACCGCAAGATGGGCTGGAGGGCTTCAGATACCCACGGCCTCACCTTCACCGACTGTCGTGTTCCAGCAGAGAACCTCCTGGGAGAACGAGGACGGGGATTCCACCAGTTCCTTTCGACGCTGGATGACGGAAGGGTCGCCATTGCGGCCATGGCGGTAGGCGTCCTCCAGGCCTGTCTGGACGAGTCGGTTGCCTATGCCAATGAGCGGCATGCTTTCGGGCGGCCCATCGGCTCAAATCAGGCAATCGCGTTCAAGATCGCTGATATCGAGGTTCAACTGCACGCGGCACGACTCCTCACCTACCGGGCTGCATGGTTGAAGGATCAGGGCAAACCCTTCAAGCAGGAGGCTGCCATAGCGAAGCTCTATGCCACGGAAGCTGCGGTCTCGGCAACCAGAGACGCGACCCAGGTCTTCGGCGGAGCGGGATTCATCGACCAGACACTCGTGTCTCGCCACTACCGCGACGCGAAGGTCCTTGAGATCGGTGAAGGCACCTCCGAGATCCAGCGCCTGGTGATCAGCCGCGGCCTGGGACTCCCGATTCGCTAGCCGAGATCGACGCGTTCGACGAGGTACCGGTCAATCAGGTCCATGTCTGGCTCGACGCCAAGTCCAGGACCCCTCGGACTCAGAAGGCTTCCCTCCACGTGTCGCAACGGAGCAACATCGTCCTCCAAGAACCACGATGCGGGAGCCACATCCGAGACGAAGGCGTCAGCACAGGCTGCCAGAGTGTCCGTGTAGGCACGCCCGATGCCGGTTTCGAGCAATCCTGACGCTCGCCAGAGCTTGCCCGAGGCGTTCGCGAGAGCGCGTATGTCCAAGGCTCCGGTCCAGCCGAGCCGGCCGGGCTTCACCACCACACCGTCGATGTGCTCCAGTTCCAGAACCGCCTCCGCATCCGAGACGGAACGGATCGACTCATCGGCGAATATCGGTGCGTCGACCATCGATCTGAGCTCTCTCACTGCGTCCGATCCAAGATCAGCGACCGGCTGTTCGAGATAGGTAATGTCGAGATCCGCCAGCGCTGCGAGCCCTCCGACGGTGTCTGCGCCGAAGGATCCGTTCGCGTCAAGGCCGATGATCACATCTGGATGTGCGCTCCTGATGTCTGCAACATGGTGAAGACGTCCCGGTCGGACCTTCAGCTTGAACCGATGTATCCCCTGTGCAACGAACCCTTCCACCACTCCGATCGCGTCGGACAGACCGACTGCCATCGACATGGGCACGGTCTCTCGTGCTGCTTCGATGCACGGAGACAGCGATACGCCGCGTAGACGCGCTTGGAGATCGGCAGTCGCCTCGTCCAGCGCAGCATGCAGCGTCGGCGTCCTCTCCCCTTGTCGGGCAGCTTTGAGCACCTCGTCGATTGGTTCGTCCTGTCCCGGATAGGGCGCTGCTTCTCCCCATCCGAAGGGCTCATCGCCTACGCGAACGAGAGCGAGACTCCGATGCTTGATCGTGCCAAGAGCCGTCTCGAATGGACGACGAAGCGGGATCTCGAGATGGAAGATCGTGACTGGTCTGTCGCCCATGGGCCTCCGTAGACCCGTGACGATAGCGCTCCCAAAGGCCCGGTTCGCGGCAGGGTTTCGGGTAGCCTCATCTTCGCAACGCCAGGGAACAGAGAGTGGACATGACAGACAACACACCGGTAGAACCAGACAACACAGCAGCTGAAGGCACCGGAGCAGAGCTCATGCCGAGGCTCCTCGCCCGCCTGATCGACAGCGTCATCCTGTCGTTCGTGATGTTCGTCGTGATCGTTCCGATCGTGTTCGTCACCATTCTCAACACGTCCGGGAACATGTTCGGTGGCTTCGGCATCGGAGAGTTCTTCATCAGCCTCGTGTGGATCGCGATCGTGATCGGATACTTCGCCTACCTCGAGTCCTCGCGAGGACAAACCGTGGGGAAGATGGTGATGAAGCTCAAGGTTCAGGGATCCGATGGTCAGAATCCAACGTTTGAGACCGCTGTCAAGCGCAACGCGTTCAATGCCGTAGGGATCATCCCTGTGATCGGAACGCTCGCCTCACTCGCGGCGGTTCTGTACATCGCCTATACGATCAACGAATCGCCATCCAACACCGGTTGGCACGACGAGTTCGCCGGGGGCACCCAGGTAATCAGCGCCGGCTGAACGCTCGCCGCACTCCAACAGGAAGGGCGAGGCAGCTAGTGCTCTGTCCATGAACGTTCGGGGTGTCAATGTCGAGTCAGGAGCCTTGCTCGCAAGGCCGCAGGACGAAGGCGCATTCGTGAATGCATCGAGGACGAGAACGCAGCGAGGTAGGGTCCTGGCCGACAGAACGTCGCAAAGGTTCGTGGACAGAGCACTAGATTCGATGGTGACAGAGTCTCCGGAGGCATCATGTTGAAGGTCGGGGCAACGCTCGCGGTGGCACTCTTCTTTGTCCTCGCCCTCCAAGGCCCAGGAGGAACGGTGGACCGCGTCCCGACTCCTCCTCCCACCACCGAACCCTCTCCTCCCCCTTCGATCGTCCCTCCTTCAACAACACTGACGAAGCCACCACCGACCACGACAACGACACAAGCGCCCGCGCCCTCAACGACGTCGACCACCTCCGCATCGTCAACAACGGAACCAACGCCGGGATCCACGACGACGACCGTCGATTCCGCTACAACGTCAACCGCGCCTCCGAGCACGACTGGCGCGGTGGAATCGACCACCATCGTGGTGGAGCAGTTGGACTCCGGAACTCATTCGGCGCCGCCTGCAGACGCAGCCCCCGACGGCGAGATCGTCGATGTGACCACGAGCGGAGTCGAGGAGGTTGTCGCTCTTCTTGCTCTTGCCGGCCTCATCGGCATCTTCGTCTTGGCATACTTCGCGTGGAGACGCTCCACCGGCGAGTAGACAACTGTTCGCTTGAGCACGCCCTGTACCCTCGGGTCGAATATCCAAGGAGGTCCGGTGAAGCTCATCGAATGTGTGCCCAACTTCTCAGAGGGCACCGATCGCTCGATCATCGACGCGATCACCAGCGAGATCGCCGCAGTGGACGGAGCCATGCTCCTTGACGTCGATCCAGGTATCGCGACCAACCGGACGGTCGTGACGTTCGTTGGGTCACCAGAGGCTGTCGAGGAAGCCGCGTTCAGGGCCATAGCCAGGGCTTCACAGCTCATCGACATGACGAACCACACCGGTGAGCACCCGCGCATGGGCGCGACCGACGTGTGTCCCTTCATCCCTGTAGAGGGAGCCACGATGGACGACTGCGTCGAGATCGCCCGTCGACTCGGCGAACGGGTCAGCAACGAGCTGGGGATTCCGGTCTACCTCTACGAGCATGCCGCCTACGACGGACGTCGTTCCCTTTCCGAGGTTCGGAGTGGAGAGTACGAGGGACTGGCCAGCCGCTCGGATGCCCCCGATTTCGGTGAGGGATTCAACGCGTCTGCCGGTGCAACCGCCATCGGCGCGCGCCAGTTCCTCATCGCCTACAACGTGAATCTGAACACGTCGGACAAGCGGCTCGCCCATCAGGTTGCGTCCGCCGTTCGAACCCTCGGGACCGCCACGAGGGACGTGGACGGAAAGATCATCAAGAACGAGCACGGCAAGACCGTCTTCGCTCCCGGTCGCTTCGCCGAGGTGAAGGGCGTTGG
>JBDLJV010000163.1:0-4570 GCA_039714175.1 Actinomycetota bacterium | reverse complement strand
CGCAATGGTGCGGGCATCGAGTTTCTTCCCCAGCCGCTCCTGGAGTGAATGCGGTCCCGCAAAGGCCTTCTCGACCGGTACCTGCTGGTACAGCGTCATGCCGACGAGGAGTGCGAAGTGGTTGTTCCCGAGCAGCTCGTTCGCTGCGTCATCATTGGTGAAGTGGATCTCGCTCATGCACAGACGGTAGTACCTACTGCCCGTCCAATCTGGCGGTCATGACGAGGTACAAGTGAGTTCGCCACTCAACCAACGAGAGATCTCAACAAGCTCCTTCTGATTCTCCTCGGTGAGCAGTTGAGTCTTGAGGTCATCGAACGACGCGCTCGAGAGCGTCCAACCGAGAGGTGCCTGTACGCCCGGGTGAGCCCGAGTCGTCAGGCGCGCATATCGACTTTGGATGGCACGACCGTCAGAATCGAAAACATGGACACTCTCGCCGGCCGAGTGGAACGGCGAATCGAAGGTGATGGCCGCCTCCTCACGGGCGCTGGCCATATGCCCGAACTGACTGCCCAGGAGGGACGTGATCGGGACGAGAATCTCCTTCGGAGCAGATCCCGGAGGAGCCGCTGCGGTGGCCTCGTACCCGTTGTCGATCTGGATGAGGAAAGGCACGATGCATGAGCCATTCTGTGCGGACCCGTTGTACTCATCGACGTTCGCTCGGATCGAGTCCCACAGTTCGTTGATGGTCCCGGCAGCCGATCCCTCGAAGTAGCCGCCATCGACCACATAGGCATCTCGAGGACCCTCCCCACACACATCGAGATTCCCTCCAATCCTCCCCGAGGGAGTGACAACCGGGAACCTCGCTGAGAGGAGCAGGGCCGTGGAGACACGGATGTCCTGGTCGTCGCACAAGTAGTCGGCGAGATCCTTCGTTGCCGAAAGTGCCGCTGTCGAGTGGACTCCGGTGTCCTGTCCCTCGAAAGCACCGAGCGAGGTACAGGTGTCATCGGGGTCGTGTGCCGTCGCCTTCAGCACCGATGCGTTGAAGCGGCACGGATCGGGCACACTCGTGCCGTTGAACACCATTGGAGGGATTATCGGTTCGTCACGCCAGAGTTCGAAGATGCCACGAGAGAGGAATCCATCGGTGTCACGTTCTTGCCATGATCCTTCGAAAGCCTTCTCCAGGACGTCTGCTCGATCTCTGATCTGAGGCCCGAATCCGATGAAGCTCCTCGGAGTATCCACGAACAGCAACCATGCCATCGGTGCTGCCAGGTAATCGTCGCCCAGACGCTGCTTTACCCAGTCCTCAGAGTCGAGCTGCTGGACCTGAGATCCGAAGTAGGAAGCCAATCCGAGCGACCCGCCGGAGACTCCGGATGTCACGATGATCGATCTTGTCCCGTTGACGGCAGGATCGCTCGAACATGTTGAGTCGCCGCCCCTCGCCGACCCGAAGACACAGTCCATCACGTAGGACGTCCACACGGCCGCTCGGAGGCCGCCGCCGGAGCTCGCGACGAACACGATCGGGATCGCTTCGCCGCTCACCGACGATGTCTCGTTAGCGACGGCCCATCTCTCCCAGGCATCGTCCACACTGACGGCATGCGGAGTTGGATCCGATTCCGTTGGCATCGTCATGACATCGACATCATTTGATGCGCCGGTTGCTGCAATGCCTGCAAGGGCTAACCACACGAATAGGAACGCAAAGACCGGCGTTCGATTGAACTTGAAGGCAGCAAGGATCTTGGGAGGCCGAGTTCTCTCAGCGAACTGCACTATTGCGGCGGAGAAGGCTGCGAACACGGTCGCACCCAGCACGAAGATCGCGATGGTTCCGATCTTGCCTGCAACGGCGAGGGGGAACGCAACCACGGCGCCGGTCATCACGATGACAGCCGCGGCGAGAACCGTCAGAATCGGTTGAACGCGCAGTCCCGACAGCTTGGTTTCCATGAGCTGGCTCGGTCCGGAGTCAGGCTCGTACGAGTAGAAGAACGGCATCGAGCCGTACAGGATCATGACGCCTGAGTACATCAGGGCGACAGGCGACAACTCCGGGTTGCCTTGGGTCGCTATGAGCCACAACCCGACGATCCCAGTACCGGTCACAGCGACCAGTTCGAGAGCTCCAACGTATGGACCAGATTCCGAGATGAGCCGGTACAACCCGAGGGCGATCGGAAGGAACAGGAACACCAGCCACCAATCGACGTGTCGGGCATAGATCAGTTGCGGTACAGCCGATCGGATGACTGCAACACCCATCACGGCAAACACCAGGGCTCCCAAGAAACGTGGAACGATGCGGCGATGCTCCCTGGGGATCTCCCTGTCACCACGGACGAACCTCGAGCTCGGGAGCGGGATACCCAGTAGCCACAGGATGCCGATGAGGACGACGGGAACAGTGAATCCAAGACCTGCTGGAGCGTCGGTAAGGCCTGCGATCAGGATCTGGAGGACGGCAACGAGGACGATCCCCCTCACGACGAAATCCCGCAGTGACACCGAATGGCTCGACCACGGTAGATCCACGAGCGCGGGCTGAGGAGTGTCACCGCTCTCGGCTCTTCGGGCAGTACTGCGCAGCGCCGACAAGGTCCGTCCGGACGTCCAGAACAGCACCATTGCGAGTGCTGTCGCGAAGAAGACTGTGAGCAGGACGATGCTCACGCTCCATCGCCGGATGACATCTGCGGTCTGTGCGAGAGAAAGGCCGAGAAACAGGAACAGCAATACGAGCAACTCGCCTCGCACCGCTACGAGGGTCTGGAGGGCCGATCTCAGACGCTCCCTTCTGAAGGCAACGATCAGCAGGCCCGAGGCAACGAGGATTCCGAACCCGATCGTGCGGAACATGGCGGCGAACCACATAAGCCGAACAGGCCAGCTCCTGACCGGAGCCCCACTCGTCCAAGCAGAGTTGATCACGACCCACGTCATCAGGCTCTCGATCAGATCAGCCACCACGACCACACCAGTAACTCCGATCGCAGTTCCGACCAAGAACTGGTAGCTGCGAACAGATCGAGGTGTCAGCGAGTCGGGTTGCGTTCTGCGCACATGCAGAAGAAGGATGCCGATCACAATCACATACGAGGGAGCGAAGAGGAGGCTGTTGATCAGGAGGTACAGCGTTGCGATGAAGTGCGCCGAAGCGAAGTCCGAACCGACGAGTTCGGCGTACTTCGACCATGCCGACACCCTTTGAGAGATCTCTCCGGGCTTGACGCTGAGATCCAGCTGGAAGACCGAGGCGAGATCGTTGATCCCCACCTGCGCTTCCCCGGTCGGGTGCATGCCCTTGAGGAGGGAGTCGAGCTGACCGAGCACGACGGTTGCCATGATTCCGGTCAGGGCGGCGAACACCAACAGCTGAAGCCACCGGTGCTTCCCGTTGTGCGGGGTGAACAGGAATGCATCTATCCGCGCTGCGGCGGGAATGCTCGAGACCGTGTCATGGAGTCGAGAAAAGAGATCGTGGCGTATCCACCAGATCGGGATGAAGGTGAGGAGAATGGCACCGATGATGGTCGATACGAACCAGAACGCGTTCGGTCGCTGACCAAACCTCTCCCACTCCCGAGTCCAGGACATCACGACTATCGCGCCAGCGAGCCAGGTCGCCACCCAGGTCGATCGTCGTACCCACTCCTCGGTTCCGAACGTCTGGCCGAATCGGCTCGACGGGGTGAAATCCGGATCGGCTTCGAATCGATCGAGGAGTCTGCGGTTGATCGCACCAGCAACGATGATCGACATGACCCAGATCGGAGCGAAGATGTCCGCAAGGATGTCCTTCTTGCCAAGATCCCAGTCGGTGAGTCCCTTGATGAAGTGGCCCTCGGCGTCCTGCGCCAGATCGAGTTGGGTGATGATGAACAGGACGATGGGAAGCACCAACAGCAGCACCCACCATCGCGCACGCATCACTTCAGCGCGCGAACCGACTGAACCCCCAGATTCTGGCGATTCCCGACGGCCCGTCACGATGACCTCCCAAACCAACAGTACCTGCAGAGTCCGGAGAGAACATGGGGAATAGTCCCTACGCCAGACTGCTCACGGACTGCCGAGGTGGCTGGTGCCTCGTTCGGCTGCGAGTTCGATCTGGCGTTGACGTTCTGAGAAACGGGACTTGCGGTCCTCGCTGATCGTGTCGTGGCATGCAGGGCAGTGGACGCCGATTAGGTATTCGGGCTGCGCTCTGTCTGCCTCGCTGAGCACCGTATTGCAGTTGGGGCAGACCTCCAGGTTCCCGGGAACGAGGCCGTGACCGACGGAGACTCTGCGGTCAAACACGTAGCACTCGCCGTCCCAGAGGCTGTCGGCGGGGTCCATCACTTCGAGGTACTTCAGGATGCCGCCTTCGAGTTGATAGACCTCCTCGAAGCCTTGTTCCTTCAGATACGCCGTCCCCTTCTCACATCGGATGCCGCCGGTACAGAACATGGCGAGTTTCTTGTCTTTGATGTCGGGCTGGCTCTTGATCCAATCGGGGAACTCGCCGAACCTCCGCGTCTCCGGGTTCTGGGCGTTGGCGAACGTGCCTATGACGTACTCGTAGTCGTTGCGCGTGTCCACGACGATGGTGTCGGGATCCGAG
>JBDLJV010000162.1:0-4579 GCA_039714175.1 Actinomycetota bacterium | reverse complement strand
GAAGGGTGGGATCCTGCAGACCAACTTGGCGAGGCAGGTCGATACCCGTTCACCCGGGGGCCGTATCCGTCCATGTACACGGGTCGGCTCTGGACCATGAGGCAGTACGCAGGTTTTGGAGACGCACGAGCCACGAACGAGCGGTTCAGAACTCTGCTCGACGCCGGGCAGACGGGGCTGTCGGTCGCGTTCGACCTCCCCACGCAGATGGGACTCGATTCTGACGATCCGCTCGCCGCCGGCGAAGTTGGAAAGGTCGGTGTCGCTATCGACTCGGTTGACGACATGCGGGCGCTGTTCGACCAGATCCCGTTGGGTGAGGTGTCAACCTCCATGACGATCAACTCGACAGCAGCCGTGCTCCTTCTCATGTACGAGATCGTTGCCGCCGAACAGGACATCAGCGCCGACGAGTTGCGCGGCACGATCCAGAACGACATCTTGAAGGAGTACATCGCGAGGGGGACATACATCTATCCGGCGTCCCCGTCGATGAGGATCATCACGGACACCTTCGCATACTGCGCCAGGGAGATTCCGAATTGGAACACGATCTCGATCTCCGGGTATCACATCCGCGAAGCGGGTTCGACCGCAGCCCAAGAGGTTGCCTTCACGATTGCCAACGGTCTCGCATACGTTGATGCGGCCCGGTCAGCTGGTCTCGACATCGACTCGTTCGCTCCCCGGCTCTCCTTCTTCTGGAATGCTCACAACGATCTCTTCGAGGAAGCAGCGAAGTTCAGGGCGGCAAGGCGCCTCTGGGCCCGGCTCATGCGAGATCGGATGGGCGCCACCAATCCCGAGTCATGGCGAATGCGCTTCCATACACAGACGGCCGGCTCGACTCTCACCGCGCAGCAGCCGCTCAACAACGTCGTGCGGACTGCGTACCAGGGGCTCGCTGCGGTCCTTGGCGGCACCCAGTCCCTGCATACGAACTCATTCGATGAGGCGCTGGGACTCCCCACGAACGAGTCGGCCATGCTTGCCCTGCGCACCCAGCAGGTCCTCGGATACGAGACGGGAGTGACCGATGCGGTTGATCCTCTGGCCGGTAGCTACTTCGTCGAATCGTTGACGGATCGTATCGAGGCCGATGCGATGGAGCTCATCGCTCGCATCGATGAACTCGGCGGGGCTCCGGCGGCCATCGAGCAGGGTTTCCAGCAGCGGGAGATCGACGAAGCCGCGTACAGCCATGCCAGGGCGCTCGACAGCGGCGACGCCGTGTTGGTGGGTGTCAACCGGTTTGCCATCGCCGACGAACCTGAACCCGATCTGCTGACGATCGATCCTGAGCTTGAACCTGCTCAGTGTCGCTCTCTCGTCGAACGGCGCGCGGCAAGGGATGAAACGGCGGTCGGATCAGCGTTGGACGATCTCGCGACCGCGGCTCGAGGAACCGACAACGTGCTCTACCCCATGAAGAGGGCTCTCGAGGCAGGTGCCACAATCGGCGATATCACAAAGACCCTGACCCCCATCTTCGGCAGATACCAACCGACCGGCTGATACCTGCCGCTTGTCGGTCCTGTGCATGTCGTACTACGTACTACGTACTACGGCACAACCGAAGGTTGTGCTACCGAATGATCATGATCGGCGCACCGGTCGACACGGTATCGCCGACCTGAACCCGCAGTTCGACGATCTCTCCCGACGACTCGGCCTTGATCTCATTCTCCATCTTCATGGCCTCGAGCACACAGACGGCTTCGCCGGCTTCGACGGATTCGCCGGCCTTCTTGTGGATCTTGACGATCGTTCCCTGCATCGGAGCAGCGACGACGCCCTCACCTGAGCCTCCGGACGCCTGTTTGGAGAGCTTGGGCGCCTTGCGCCTCGGGGCGACACGCTTGCCGGAGCCCGGAGCTGACATCACCTTGGCCCAGTACTTCACCGTGAATCGACGACCACCGACCTCGACGGTGAGATCGCGTTCGGCCAGTTCCTCCTGCTCGGGGAGGGTTGGCGCAGTCGTTCGCTCGAGTTGGGAGAAATCCATTCCGTCTTCGACAAGCCGGGTGGACACCTTCCCTTTGCGGAAACGACGGTTCTCAAGGATCGCGAGGTGTGCAGGGATCGTGGTGTCGACACCGCCGATATCGAATTCCCCGAGCGCACGCTTCGCTCGCCTGAAAACCTCTTCACGGTCCTTGCCGGTGACAATCAGCTTGGCGATCATGTTGTCGTAGTACTGACTGATCTCAGATCCCTGCACGACACCCGAATCCACGCGGATTCCCGGTCCTCCCGGTTCGCGATAGTGAACAAGCGTTCCCGGGTTCGGCACGAAGCCCTGTGATGGGTTCTCGGCATTGATGCGGAACTCCATGGCATGACCGATGGGCTCTGGTGTCTCGGTGATGGAGAGTTCCGCGCCGAGAGCGAGGCGGATCTGTTCTGCGACGAGATCGACGCCGAAGACCTCTTCGGTCACGGTGTGTTCAACCTGGATCCGGGTGTTCATCTCGAGGAAGTAGAACTCGCCGTCGGAGAACAGGAACTCAACCGTCCCCGCCGATTCGTAATTCGCTGCGCGACCGAGCGCAAGGGCGAGTTCACCGACATGTGTGCGTTGATCCTCGGTGATACCGGGCGCAGGGCATTCTTCAACGAGCTTCTGGTGGCGACGTTGCAGCGAGCAGTCGCGTTCGCCGAGGAACACGCCGTTTCCGTACTGATCGAACAGCACCTGGGCTTCGATGTGCCTGGCGTTCTCGAGGTAGCGTTCGACGTATACCTCGGGATTCCCGAACCATGCCTGTGCCTCACGGCCAGCTGATTCGAATGCTTCAGCGAGGTCACCGGGTTCGCGGACGACCTTCAGGCCGCGGCCGCCCCCGCCTGCCGATGCCTTGATGGCAACAGGGAATCCGTACTCGGCTGCGAATGCCTCCACCTGTTCGACCGCAGTGAGCGGTTCGTTCGTGCCCGGCACACCATGGACCTCTGCGGCTTCCGCTGCAAGCCGGGATTCGATCTTGTCGCCCATCATCCGGATCGACTCGGGCTTCGGTCCTACCCAGATGAATCCGCCGTCAATGACCGCTTGTGCGAATTCGGCGTTCTCGGCGAGGAATCCGTATCCGGGGTGAATAGCGTGTGCATCGGACTCCTTCGCCACTTCGAGAATGCGCTCGATGTTGAGGTAGGACTCGGAGGCTGGAGCCGTACCGACGTTCCATGCTTCATCAGCCATGGACGCGTGCAAAGCATCGCGGTCGAGTTCCGAGTAGATGGCAATGGTTCGTATGCCGAGATCTCGTGCGGCACGAATGACGCGTACGGCGATCTCGCCACGATTAGCGATAAGGATTGATTCCACGGCTTGCATCCTAGGAGGGCTTGGTATGGCAGCGAGCAGTGCTTCTCTGCTTCGGGTGGTCTGACCCTCGGCTCGAAGTTCTCGTTACGGTATACGAACACATAGCGTAGGATTTCGCGTTCTGATGCGAACTCTCGCGTTCCCCCTTCTTGTTCTGGCTCTTGTCGCGCACCTCGCGGCCCCTGTCAACGCGTCCGAACTGAGCCAGGTTGAGGTGCACGCCGAACTCGTTGCCAAGCTCGACGCCGCCGCCGATGGCGCAGCCACCCGCTTGGCGATTGCCCGTGATGACAGAGAAGCCGGCCTGCGCAACGGAATTCCGGCCCGGATCGCAGCGATGCTGGCGGTCGTTGGCATATCCATCGACGATCTGGCGTTCGATGATGCGACCATTGCTTTGATTTCCACAGCTAACCCCGAACTGGGCGGTGCGATAGCTCGCACGGTCTCGGCTCAGCGATCCCTTGCGAATGCTCGGGCGGCAAGAGACGAGACCGAGGCGCAGCTCATAGCGTCGTTGACCTCTCGGCCGACGGTGACCGAGTTTCGTGGAAGTGTTGAACGCTGGCGCCCAGTGGTTCAGCGCTATTTCCGTCCGGAAGACGTCAGGGACGCCCTATCGGTCATGGAGTGCGAGTCGGGCGGCGATCCGACAGCGCGTAGCCGTCGTTCCTCAGCACAGGGTCTCTTCCAGTTCATCCGCGGGACGTGGAAGGTGGCATCAGCAGGAGCCGGCGTCTCGAATCTCCCGAGCACCGATCCGGAGGCCAGCATCGCAGCGGCCGCCTGGCTCGTTGATCTGTCACGATCCTCGAATCAGGATGCCTGGCACCATTGGAGCTGCAAGCCGTAGGAGAACCCGGAAGTCGGAAGTCGGAAGTCAGATTCCGGGTTCCGTCTTCCGAAAGTGAGTGAAGCGAACGTTCTGACTTCTGAGAGCGAGGCGAAGCCGAGTGCTCCGACTCCCGTCAGAGCGGAATGTTCCCGTGCTTCTTGGTGGGGAGTGACTCGCGTTTGTCGCGGAGCATGTCCATGGCACGGATGAGACGGGGGCGGGTCTCGCGTGGCTCGATGATGTCATCCACGAGTCCGTTCTCGGCGGCGACGTACGGGTTGTTGAACTTCTCCTCGTAGTCAGCAACGAGTTCGGCCCGCGCTGTCTCAGGATCGTCAGCCTCAGCGAGCGTGCGGCGATGGATCACGTTGACGGCTCCCTGAGCTCCCATCACAGCGATCTGTGCCGTTGGC
>JBDLJV010000161.1:0-4642 GCA_039714175.1 Actinomycetota bacterium | reverse complement strand
TTGCGTCTGAGTGCAGGTTCGATGTTGATGTGGCCCGGGTTGCTGTCGTCGCGTTCATGGCAGGCCGTGCTGAAGGTTCTCTCGAACTCGCCAAGGAGTTCTTCATCGCTCAGTATGGGAACTGGTAGATCTTGTACTGCTCGTGAACTCATGGTCTCTCCACCGTTCGGTGTACAAATGGATAATCGGCATTGTGGTCACTCGCCTTGAGCGTGTCGAGGACCGTTGGCCGCACCGGTCCGCTCCCCTGCCCCAGGCCTCCTTTGCTGTAGATGCTGAAAATGAGAATGAGTCGCATTTGGCGGACGACGTGCATACCCTATGGGGTACCAGCATTCATCAGGAGCGGAGCAATGGAATCGAACGACCACGATGTCATGTCGACTGAGGAAATCGTAAAGACGTTCAATCCTGCGTGGTTCGCAACCGTCATGGGAACTGCCGTTGTCCCCCTCGCCGTCTCCTTTCTCGATCCGAGCCTGTCGCGCCCTCTCGCTGCGTTCTTCACCCTGCTATCGATCGTCATGTTCGTAGTGTTGGCTGTTCCGTGGTCGATCCGATGGGTGCGTCACCGTCGGGAGGCGCTCGATGATCTGTCGCATCCGGTCGCCGCGAATTTCTATCCAACATTTCCGATTGCGCTCGTCATCATCGCTCTCGACCTCATGAAGTACGACGATCTCTTCATGTCTGAGGCAGCTTCGCGCGAGCTCGCGTGGTTCCTGTGGCTGATCGGGACGGCTGGTATCTATGTCTTCGGCTTCATCGTGCTGCCACGTGTGTATCACCACGAAACGATCACCCTGAAGCACGCCAACTTCGGTTGGTACATCCCTCCGGTCTCGAAGCTGCTCGTACCGGTTGCCGGGTTGGAACTTGCCCATCTCTTCCCCGAACGCCACGATTTCGCATTCGGAGTGTCCCTTGTGAGTTTCGGAATCGGCGTCTTCCTCTTCCTGTTCGTCGGGTCGCTCGTGTATCAGCGGTACGTGCTCGAAGCACTTCCGTCGGGACGCCTCGCTGCGACGTCGTTCATCGCCATTGCGCCTACGGCGATCATCGCTGTCGTGTTGTTCAAACTGAAGCTCGTGGTGGAGGCGCACGCATCGATGGGCCTCGACCCGACCGTCATCTCGACTCTCGCGGTACTCGGCATCGTGCTTGCATGGGGCTTCGCCGCGTGGGCTTTCGGTATGGCATTGATCGTGGTGCTCTCACACATCGTGCGCAAAGATCTTCCCTACGCCCTTTCCTGGTGGGCACTCACGTTCCCCTCTGGCGCGCTCGCGGTGGCATCAGGCGTCACATGGAAAGCGACCGGGTTCGCGTTCGTTCACTGGTTCTATCTCTTCAGCGTGGTGTTCCTCTTGGTCGTGTGGACGATTGTGGCGATTCGCACCCTCGTGGGAATCGCCACTCGCAAGGTGTTCATCCCTGCTCACTGATCAGTGGATTTCGCAGCGGTGTCGTCACCTGTGCGATCGTTGACGCGCTTGGACTGCCCGGCTGAAGGGCTGGTCAGGTCTCAGGCGCGGGCTGGCTAGAGCCGGGGCCGTCCGAGGCGATCTCGTTCCTCGTCCATCCGGGCGAGTTCGGCCTTGCCCTTGACAACCACGCTCGGATCGACCTTGAAGTTGAGATCAGGATCTCTATCGGCATAGTCGACGGCGTTGAGGATCACCTTCATGGCGTTGAGCCTGGCCTTGGGCTTGCTGTTCGAACGGATGATCGTCCAAGGGGCGGAGCCGGAATTCGTACGCTCGAGCATCCGATGCTTCATCTCCGTGAAGTCGTCCCAGTACTCCTGTGCCTGAACATCGATCTCGCTCAGCTTCCACTGTCGAAGTGGATCGTTCTTCCGACGGGCGAAACGTCTCGCCTGGGTCTCCTTGTCGACGGAGAAGTAGAGCTTCACAAGCACGGTTCCCTGTCGTACGACATCCTTCTCGAACCCCGTGACGCCACGAATGAAGTCGCGGTACTGCTTCTTCGAACAGAAGCCGAACACCGGTTCAACGAGTGCCCGGTTGTACCACGAGCGGTCGAAGAGCACGATCTCTCCCCCGGCGGGGAACTGCTCAACGTACCGCTGGAAGTACCACTGCGTCTTATCGCGATCCGTCGGCTTTCCCATGGCAACAACGCGATATCGCTTCTCGTTCATGTAGCGAGCGATCCGTCGAATGGTTCCGCCCTTGCCTGAGGCGTCCCTTCCCTCGAAGAGCACGATCATGGGGATCTGTTCTTCCTCGAGATGTCTCTGCAGCTTCAGGAGCTCGATCTGATACGGCTTGAGAGATGCCTCCTTTTGGACATCACGCTCCAGCTTCGTCGTCTGATCTTCGAGTTCGCGGACTTGCTCCTGGAGCGCCTCTGTAGCGTCGGCTGTTGTAGCTGACTGGGCTTCGTCGGTCACATGCGCTCCTGCGTGGGGTTGAGGCAATTGTAGCCAAGACGACTAAGGAATTGTCGCCGGAACGTGGGAGCGGTCGAAAGTCATCCTCGACAACGTCGGTATGGTGGCCGGATGCGTTATGTGGCATTCCTGAGGGCGATCAACACAGGCAAGCGCCGTATCAAGATGGCAGATCTCCGAGAGCTCTACGTCGACCTCGGGTATCGCGATGCAGCAACGTACATCGCCACCGGCAATGTGATCTTCGATGCTGAGAGCCGCCCGGATACGTCTGAACTGGAGTCGGAATTCGAGAAACGTTTCGGCTTCGAGGCGGAGGTGTTTCTCAGGGATGAGGTCGAGCTGGCGGATGTGATCGAACGGGTTCCATGGGACGAAGAGGCCGGAAGTCGCGATGTGTCGTTTCTCGAACGTGTACCGGACGCAAGGTCTGCTCGGACACTTGAGATGACAGCGGTACCTCCTGAGCAGTTGTCGGTATCGGGTGCCGAGGTGTTCTCCCTGAGAGAGGGTCCAGACGTAGAGACAGTGCACAAGGAGTCGACGACGATGCGAATTCTCGACACGAAGACCACCCGGCGCGGGATCCGCACAGTTGAAGCGATCTCCGCGAAGTTCCTGCATCACAGAGAGGACACGAAGTGAAGGCCGCTGTATTCGAGGCATTTCGGGGTCCCATTGAGATACGCGAGGTAGAAGAACCCTCTCCCCCACCGGGCGGCGTTGTGCTCCGAATCGAGGCGAATGGGATCTGTCGCAGCGATTGGCACGGATGGATGGGCCATGACGACGAGATCGCGCTCCCGCATGTACCCGGCCACGAAATGGCTGGCACTGTTGTAGCCAAGGCGCACGGTGTGAATGGATTCGATGTCGGGGATCGGGTCACGGTTCCATTCGTTCTCGGATGCGGAGTGTGCAGGGAGTGCGCGTCGGGGAACCAACAGATCTGCGACAGGCAGTACCAACCCGGCTTCTCGGGTTGGGGAGCGTTTTCCGAGTATGTCCCGCTCCCCCATGCCGAGGGCAACCTGGTGCGGCTACCCGACAGCATGTCATTCGTGGAAGCAGCGGGGTTGGGATGCCGGTTCTCTACCGCGTATCGGGCAGTTGTCGATCAGGGCGGCGTAGGTGAAGGCACGACCGTTGCTGTCTGGGGCTGCGGAGGCGTTGGATTGTCCGCGGTGATGATCGCTTCCTCCCTCGGGGCGACGGTCGTGGCCATCGACATCGACGAAGCCGCTCTTCAACTCGCGAAGCGGTTCGGAGCAACCCATGTTGTGTTGTCCACAGAGGATTCTGACGATGCTGACATCGTGCAGGACCTGCTTGACGGCGGAGCTGAGGTGTCCATCGACGCGCTGGGTTCGGTGAAGACGGCGGTGTCGGGCATCCTGAGTCTCAGAAAGCGCGGCCGGTACGTACAGGTTGGATTGATGATCGGACCCGCCGAGAAACCGGCGATACCCATGTGGCAGCTCCATGCGAAGGAAGTGGAAATGGTTGGCGTCCACGGAATGGCTGCGTGGCAGTATCCAGCCATGTTCGACATGATCACCGACGGGCGCCTGACTCCTCTGGATCTCGTCACCGAAACCGTTGGCCTACGTCGGGGGGCGGCACATCTCGAGTCGATGCATGACTACCCAGGGAACGGTTTCGTTGTGATTACAGATTTCTCCGGTGACCTGTGATGGATCCGCGACCACATCAACGAAGGGCAGTGTGATGGAGAGACGCTCCCCCACCGTACTGGTTGGTCGGAGAGTCGCTCCCGGCAAGGAAGCCGCCTTCGCTGAATGGATGGCTCGCGTCAGGACGGCTGCCCAACGTGCGCCTGGTCACGCGGCCTCCGAGGTTCAGCGGCCGAACTCGACTCATCCGGATGAGTGGATGATCATCTATCGGTTCCACGATGTTGCGACACTCGATGGCTGGCTCGAGTCGGAGGTTCGCAGCGCGCTCCTCGATGAAGGCGCGGACCTGATTCTCGGTCAACCCCGGGAACAGGTCTTTGCATCACGGGGCGCTGACCCGGGCGTCAGGATGGTGACGTCGTACCTTCTCAAGGAAGGCGGAGATCGTGTGCATCGCGAGGTTCATGCCGAGGCCATGGCCGAACTCCGGACATATGAGGGGTTTCGCCAAAGAGAGATCCTCGACGCGGTCCCGGGTATTCAGCCCGAAACGGTCGTGATCCTGACGTTCGACGATGAGCAGACTCTT
>JBDLJV010000160.1:0-4702 GCA_039714175.1 Actinomycetota bacterium | reverse complement strand
GTCACGATCACCGGAGGCACGGCGCTCGACAGCGATGCCATCGATCAAATGGTCAAGGATGCTGAAGCCCACGCTGCTGATGATGCTGAACGCAGGGAGGCCGCCGAGACCCGCAACTCTGCCGACCACGCCGTCTACACGGTGGGCAAGCAACTCGCCGAGCACGGTGAGGCACTGTCCGACGACGAGAAGGCATCGATCCAGACCAACCTCGACGCACTCAAGACGACGCTCGAAGACGAGAACGCTTCGGTCGAATCCCTCAAGGAGGGTACGAACACCCTCATGGAATCTGCCCAGATCATCGGTCAGAAGATGTACGAGGCAGCCCAGGCGGAGGCCGCCGCAGCGGCACCTGAGGACGCAGCGCCGACGGGCGACGATGACGATGATGTCGTTGAGGCCGAAGTTGTCGAAGAGGATGAGGAATGACAGCCGACAACCGACAACCGACAAACGACGAACGATCAACGACAGAAGATGTCGCACCCGCCGAGGGTGTGACATCTTCGGCCGCCATCGTTGAGGTGCCGGAGATCGGGCACACGGCGGAGTCTCTGGGCATCGAGCTTCCGGACAGTCGCGAGGAGAGCGAAGCACTGCTCATTCGCGAGCTTGGTGAGGCGCGGCTCGAGGCCGACGAGCTGCTCGGGAACCTGCAACGGGTCACTGCAGAGTTCGACAACTACCGGAAGCGCACCGAGCGCGACCGAGTCGAGAACCTTCTGCGTGCCGGGCAGCGCATCATCGAATCGCTGTTGCCGACACTTGACAGTCTCGACGCTGCGATCGCCATCGACCCGACCAGTGACGTTGAGACAAAGATGCTCGAGGGTATGAAGAGCACACAAGCTCAACTTCTCGAGACGCTCAAGAGCGATGGATTCGAGGCCATCGATGCTCTCGGAAACCCGTTCGATCCAGCACTCCACGAAGCGATCTCGGTAATCCCGGGAGAAGGCGATCAGGTTGTCGAACAAGAAGTGCGAAAGGGATATGTGATGAGCGGACGCGTCATCAGGCCGTCGCTCGTCGTTGTGGGACATGCGTAAGGAATGGTTGGAGAAGGACTACTACGCCGAACTCGGCGTGGACAAGGACGCTGATCAGAAGACGATCAAGAAGGCGTTCCGCAAACTCGCGCGCGAGTCCCACCCCGACAACAACCCTGGCAACGAGTCTGCCGAGGCCCGCTTCAAGGAGATCAACGAGGCCTACGACGCAATCGGGAATGAGGAGACGCGCAAGGAGTACGACCACGCACGGGAGATGGGGTACTTCGTTGGAGGGCCGGCTGGGAACCAGCAGTACGTCCGCGTAGAAGATCTCCTGGGTGGAGGATTCGGCGGAGGCTCTGCCCAGGACCTGTTCGGAGGTTTTCAGGATCTCTTCACCGGTGGGCGCCGCCAACCCCGCGCCCACAAAGGCCAGGATGTCACTGGTTCGATCACGCTCAGCTTTCACGAGGCGCTTGCTGGCCCGACAAAGGAGTTCAGTGTTGGCTCCCGTACCGTCAAGGTGAAGATCCCGCAAGGTGTGTCTGACGCTACAAAGGTTCGCGTCAGGGGCAAGGGAGGCCCGGGAGCCAACGGCGGACCCGCTGGTGACCTCCTCGTGGAGGTTCGCGTTGGAGAGCATCCGATATTCGGGCGGTCCGGCAAGAAGGACCTGACAATCAACGTCCCCATCACCTACACGGAAGCAGCACTCGGAGCAGTCATCACCGTTCCAACCCTCGACGGGTCGACGAAGATCAGGATCCCTGCCGGTACACAGCCCGGAAGAACCATGAAGGTCTCCGGGAAGGGCGTCGAGACATCGTCAGCGACTGGTGATCTCCTGGTCACCATCGATGTCGTGGTCCCAACTGACATCGATGACGACGAGAAGGCCGCTCTCGAAACGCTGCAGAAGTCAGAATCAGACCGGAACCCGAGGAAACACCTGGGGGTGTGACATGAATGAACACCAAGAAGCCGTCTACATCATCTCGGTCGCAGCTGAACTCGTCGGCATGCACCCGCAGACCTTGCGCGTCTACGAGCGGCGCGGTCTCGTCGATCCATACCGGACGCCCGGAGGCACGCGGCGATACAGCCAACAGGACCTGGATCGGTTGCTCCTCATCCAGGAGCTCTCCAACGCTGGCGTGAACCTCGAAGGTATCAAGCGGATCATCCGGCTCCAAAACGAGAACAATCGTCTGAACGCCCAGGTGAGCCGTCTCCGAAGGTTGCTCGCCGAGGCTGAATCCCGATGGGGGACCAACGTTGGCCCGGCCTTCCGCATCGGCGTACGCAGGAAGCGCAACCTCCCTTCCCTCCGCCGTGACGACCCCTGGTCCTGACGAAAGCACCAGCGCCCGGGTAACCCCGAACGTGCATCCATTGAATCTGTCAGACACATCCCATATGTTGACACTGACGGTGGTGAGTCCACGAGAAGGGAAGCTCGATGGACGCACAAACTCTCGCGTGGATGGATCAACAGGATGCATACATCGCCACGGCCATCCGGAGGCACGGCGTCTTCATTGCATACATCGGCGGAGGTGAGTGCTCCCGCCCCGGATGTGACGGCGACACAGATCTCAGCGAAGCTCCCTTCGCCTACACCGTCGGCCTGCACGGACTCCATCACCCGGAGCTACTCGTTTTCGACCTCTGTCAGAACGACAGTGCCAATGTTCTCAACGGCATGGCCAGCCGCATCATGTCTGGAGAAGACTTCCTGCCCGGCGAGATGATCGGGTTCGAGGAATGGTCCCACCGCGCCATCCTCGAGATCGTGCCGAATCCGGGCGAGATCGTCTTTGAGGCCAACCGGTACTACGGGCGGCCAAGCGAACTCTCTGTGCCGGTAATCCAGGTCAGCTACGACGACGAAGAGGGCCGGTTCCCGTCAGAGGACGACTTTCTCCATCCAGGTCGTCAACCGCGGCCGGGAACGTTCCAAGCATGACTGCTGTAGACGAATCCGCATACAAAACATATGCTCAACTCATGGTCACGAAGACGATCAGAGTTGACGAAGAGACACACGCCAAGCTTGTCGAATTGAGTCAGGAAGCCGACGCATCGCTCATAGACACGGTCGCGGATGCCGCCGAGGCGCTGTGGCGACGGCGATTCGCTGAAAAGATCACTCGCCAGTACGAGGAGCTCCGCAAGGACCCAGAGGCATGGCAGGACTACCTCGACGAGATGGAATCGACCCACGTGACCGATGGCATCCTGTAACGAGATCTGGCTCATCGACTTCGGGGACTCGTATCCCGACGAACCGGGAGGCGTGCGACCAGCGCTGATCGTTGGCCCTCCAGACCCCTTCATCGTGCCGTTCACGATCGTCGCACCAACGACGACGGTTCGACGTGGTCTCCACGTCCATGTGGAGATCGACGTGGACGAGGAATCGGGACTCGACGAGACCAGCTATGTCCAGTGCGAGATGATCCGCTCCATCAGCCGAAGGCGCCTTTTTCGCCGCATCGGAGCAGTCGGTCCAGAGACGGGTCGTCGCGTATCAACGGTCCTCAGGACTCTCCTCGATCACTAGCCGAGAGTCCGGGTGAACTCCTCAAAGCCGCCGCTGGCGATCACGCCGATGATGACGACCAGGTAGAGAACCGTCATGACGAGGCCAATGATCGACATGACACCGTAGATCGTGAACATCGTCTTGATCCTGGACAGGGACTCCACGGCATCGGCTTCGTTTCCGTCCCGGTGTGCTTCCTCAGCCTTCTTCGCAGACTTCGTGAGCAGGACACCGATCCAGATCGGCAGCCATGCAAAGACCAATCCCACGATCGTGAGAGCGGCGAGCACACCGTATACGATCGAGAGGATGCCGAGGAACTTCATCCACCCCTTCGATTCGTAGATCGGCTGGATGATCCGCTGCGCGGGTTGGGTGGGGACTTGACCTTCCAGCACGATTCCTCCCTCGTGCTCGATTGCATATTCACGGCACCCTACCTTGTGACGGGCCCACGCACCGTCACGAACCGATCCTGCATCCGGTACGCTCCCCCGCATGCCACAACCCCAACTGGCAGATGCGTATGCCGCGCTGAGCCACTGTGAAGAAACACTCCTGCGACTCGAGAAGCTGTGCTGCGAGCCCGGCAGGAGTCCACGCATGGCCGCCCTGGCCGAGACACTCACGGCGGCACGAGCGAGTCTGGACCTTGTCGACGACGGGTCTGGTGCGATCGCTGAGATCTTCGCCGAACTCGAGGATGCAGGCGCTCAACTCGGTTCACTCCAGATCGGATGTTGCGCCCCGGCGCGCTTGCCGCTCTATGCCGACATGCTCAAGGATCTCACTGAGGTGCAGCTGACCGTGAGTCAGTCTGCCGGCGTCGGGCACTGATGAACGGGCGGGCAAGTTGGATCGCGATCGGCGTCCTCATCGTCACCATGATCGTTGCGGTTGTTGCGTTCGGAAGTGAGTCTGGAACACCTGATGCCGGGACTGGCATCCAGGTCCAGGATCCCGATCTCGTGGCGGCAGGCGGCCTCCTGTACCAGAAGAACTGTGCGTCATGCCACGGAGCCGACCTGAGGGGTACCGATCTTGGACCATCTCATCTCTCGGTCGTCTACGAGCCCAACCACCACGGGGACGCCGCGTTCGTCCTCGCTGCACGGAACGGGGTCCAACAGCATCACTGGCCATTCGGTGACATGCAGCCGGT
>JBDLJV010000159.1:0-4740 GCA_039714175.1 Actinomycetota bacterium | reverse complement strand
TTGGTCGTTCATCGTCTGTCGCGATGTCATCTGTCGCGATGTCGTCCGTCGTTGGTC
Organism: Actinomycetota bacterium; assembly: GCA_039714175.1. Lineage (GTDB taxonomy): Bacteria > Actinomycetota > Acidimicrobiia > Spongiisociales > UBA5794 > B3-G11. Next base: position 4,683 of record JBDLJV010000159.1, on the reverse strand, counting down.
GTTCATCGTCTTGATTCTCGACGCTTGACTCTTGACTCTCACCAGCTCCATCGCCTTCTTCGACCGTCTCGAATTCCACGGCTTCCTCGTCCTCGTCGACCTCGAGTCCGAGATCCTGGGACTCGGACCGAATATCGATTCGGTAGCCGGACAATCGAGCAGCCAGTCGAGCGTTCTGTCCCTCACGTCCGATCGCAAGACTCAACTGGTGGTCAGGGACGATAACGACGGCCGTGCCCTCCTCTTCGCCCTCGTCGTCGAATCGGACCTGCTGGACACGTGCAGGGCTCAGTGCTTCTGCAATGAATCGGCCGGGATCCTCATCCCATTCGACGATGTCCACCTTCTCGCCCTTCAATTCGTTGACCACCTGACGCACGCGTGAGCCACGGGCTCCCACACACGCACCCACCGGGTCGACGTTGTGATCGTGGGAAGCAACGGCGATCTTGGTGCGATGGCCAGCCTCACGGGCTATCGCCTTGATCTCGATATCTCCGTCGACAAGCTCGGGAACTTCAAGTTCGAACAGGGCCCTGATGAACTCGGGGTGGCTTCTCGAGACCACGATCTGGGGTCCCTTGCCCTCGCCGCGAACCTCGAGGATCCATGCCTTGACCCTGTTGCCCCGTTCCAGGCGCTCGTACGGGATCTTCTCGGAACCCGGGAGTATCGCCTCGGCATCGCCGAGGTCGAGGATCGAATATCTGTGATCGGACTGCTGGACGATTCCTGTGATGAGATCGCCTTCGCGTCCGTCATACAGGTCGAACACCTGCTCACGCTTCGCATCGCGGAGTCGCTGGAGGATCACCTGTTTCGCAGTCTGGGCCGCAATGCGTCCGAAGTCGTCCGGAGTGTCCTCCCACTCGTCGGTGACGTTGCCGTCCTCGTCGAGCTCCTGGCCATACACGGTGATCTCGCCTGTGTCGGCGTCGATCGTGACCCTGGCCTCTTCGGCTGCACCTGGCGTTCTTTTGTAGGCAGAGACGAGCGCGTTTGCCAACGCTTCGAGGATCGTGTCGCGTGGAACGCCTTTCTCGCGTTCCAGCATCTCGAGCGCATCCATGAGGTTGTAGTCCATAGTCTCTCCTACGCGTCCTTGCCCGGTCGGGCGCCCTTTTCCCATACGAAAACCGTGCGTGCCGATGACACATCATCGTATTGGAACTTCCGTTCGGTGCCGTCGATGTCGATCATGAAGGCGGTTTCGTCGGCAGCCAGCAGCTCACCTTCGTGGCTCTTTTCCCCATCCACCGGACCGAATGTCTTCACCTTCACGGTCCTGCCGATGGACTTGATGTAGTGGTTGGCCCGGTTCAGCTTCCTCTCCAATCCCGGAGAGGACACCTCAAGTGTGTACGAACCCGTGAACGGATCGTCTTCTTCGATGAGTCGTCCGATTCCTTTCGAGAGTTCGGCGATGACGTCAACGCCGATGGGTTCGTCGGCATCAACGGTGACGCGCACGATCTGACCGCCGCCGTGTATCTCGATATCATCGAGTTCCACGCCTTCGGCCGCGACGTATGGATCTATACGATCCCAAAGTCGGTCTTGTACGCTCGCCACTTCACTCCTTGCACACCAAAGCGAGGCCTCCGCCCAAACAAAGAGGTGGGCCACGGCCCACCTCGGCAGAGATCTCGGTTCGTGGGTGGGAGTATATCAGACCGCTGGTGAAGCCTGACTCCGGCTTCACCAGCTTTCAAGTGTCAGGTGTCAGGTGTCAGCCCTGATCGAGAAACGCCTGTACACGGTCGGGAGCATCAGTCATCGGAACCTCATAGTTCTCCCCGGATCGGCGTTCGGCGAATTCGAGCACACCGTTGTCCAAACCTCGGGGACCGACGGTGATACGCAGCGGTATCCCTATCAGCTCGGCATCAGTGAACTTGACTCCGGGGCGCTCCTTGCGATCATCGAGGATCACCTCGATGCCTGCTGCCTGTAACTCTTCATAGAGAGCAGCACTCACCTCGGCTGAACGTTCGTCGTCGGGACGAACGACCGTGATCACGACGTGATACGGCGCGATCTCGATCGGCCACACGATCCCCTTGTCATCGTGGTTCGCCTCGATCGAAGCTGCCATGTTGCGCTCCACGCCGATGCCGTACGATCCCATCACGATCGGGATGGTCTTGCCGTTCTCGTCGAGTACGGTCATGTCAAGCTTGTCGGCGTAGAACGTGCCCAGCTTGAATATGTGGCCAACTTCGATCGCCGTGTAGACATGGAGCTCCTCGCCACAGACCACACACGCCTCGCCTGCTTCGACCGTGCGAAGATCGATCCACTCGGCAGCGATGTCCCTGGTGACATCGACGCCACGGATGTGCATGTCGTTCTGGTTCGCTCCTGTGGTCATGTGATGACGATCTCGGAGCGCCTCATCGGCCAGAATCCGCACATCGGAGACACCGACAGCGCCCAGACTTCCCGCATCGGCTCCGAGGAGTTCGCTGATCTCCTCACCGTGTGCTGGGCGCACTTCGATCGCACCCGTTGCATCCATCAGCTTCTGATCCTGTAGAACGTGGTCGCCGCGCAACAGGACGAGCGCCAACTCCCCGTCGAGGGAGTAGACCAGAGTCTTGATCTGACGGTCTGCAGCGGCACCACCGGGGAACGTTGTGAGATCCTCGATCGTCCGCACGCCGGGCGTTGCGAATCGCTCGATCTCGGCATCGCCTTCCGGGTCTGCAATCGCTTCGAGCGTCGACTCTGCGGTCTCCAGGTTCGCCGCGTACCCACAGGAAGCGCAAGCAGCAACGTCATCTTCCCCAACGTCGCTGGGAGCCATGAACTCCACGGAATCCTTACCACCCATGGCCCCGGACGATGCCTTGACAGCCACGACTTCCATTCCAAGACGGTCGAAAATGCGCATGTACGCAGCGAAGTGACGACCGAATTGCTCATCGAGACCTGCAAAGTCCGTGTCGAACGTGTAGGAATCCTTCATCGTGAACTCCCGTACCCGCAACAGACCCGATTTCGGCCTCGCCTCATCGCGGAACTTCGTCTGAATGTGGTACCAGAGCTGGGGAAGCTGCTTGTAGGAAGTCAGTTCAGCTGCCGCAGTGGCGAAGATCTCCTCATGGGTCGGACCGAGGACGACAGTGCCGCCCTTGTTGTCCTCGAACGACATGATGACGTCCCGCATCGTGTCGATGCGTCCGGTCCGCTCCCAGATCGACAGCGGATGCAGCTGGGGAAGGAGGAACTCCTGGCCCCCGATGCCATCGATCTCCTCCTTGATGATCGCCATAACCTTCGCCCGCACCCGCTGGCCGAGAGGAAGCATCGAATAGACACCCGACATCAGCTGGCGCACGTACGCACCGCGTACGAGCAACTTGTGGCTTATCGCCTCGGCGTCGGCCGGATCGTCTCGAAGAGTGGGGATGAAGGCTTCTGACCAGCGCACGCTGCTCCTACGGATCGGTTGGTTATTGGCGGCGAGGATAGGCAGGCGTCAGTCGGAGTCAATAGCTGAGGCGACATCGGCGACTGCCGCTCTTCGCTCCTCCACCCTGTTCGCATCGCCTTGGATCGAGCGCAACTCGACTGCAGCCTCCTCAGCCAGATCCGCAGCGGAGACGTCGGCTGCTGCCAGCCGGGCATCGGTTCCTTGCTCAGCGATCAGCTTCGCTTCCTCGATCAGGGCGTCGACCATGTCTGCCTCAGGCACGACCCTGACCACCTCGCCCTTGATGAACAGGTGTCCTCTACCTCGACCGGCGGCAAGACCGAGATCAGCCTCTCTCGCCTCACCCGGGCCGTTCACAACGCAGCCCATCACGGCCACTTGCATTGCAAGGCCGAGTTCCTCGAGCCGTTCGTTGGCTTCGCTGGCGACCTTGATGACATCAACCTCTGCCCTCCCACAAGATGGGCAAGCAATGAAGTCAAGCGTTGTCCGCTCCCGCAACCCGAGATACTCGAGCAGCGCCCGACCCGCCTTGGCTTCCTCCACGGGATCTGCGGTCAGGGAGAGGCGGATCGTGTCCCCGATGCCTTCATTGAGTAGCGTCGCTATGCCGGCAACGCTCTTGATCAGGCCCCCCGGGAGTGGCCCCGCCTCGGTCACACCGAGGTGGAGGGGGTAGTCGGTCGTGTCGGCAAGCAGCCGGTAGGACTCGATCATGAGCGGGACATTCGAGTGCTTGACTGAGATCTTCACATCGTGGAAACCAACGTCGTCGAAGTACGCGACCTCCTGCATCGCTGACTCGACAAGTGCCTCGGGTACCGGGCCTCCGTATTTGTCAAGGAGATCTTTGTCGAGTGAGCCGGCGTTCACCCCGATGCGGATTGGGATCCTGGCCTCCTTCGCCGCAGAAGCCACCGTCTTGATATGCGCCTCATTCCTGATGTTTCCCGGATTGAGGCGCAAAGCCGATACACCAGCCTCCACGGCTGCAAGCGCCAATCGGTACTGGAAGTGAATGTCGGCCACGATCGGCACAGGCGATCTCGGCATGATCTCAGCAAGACCCTGGGCAGCTTCCACCGTGTTGCACGTCACCCTCACGATGTCAGCACCCGTACTGGCAAGTGCGTAGATCTGCGCCAGCGTCGCCTCAGCGTCAGCGGTCTTGGTGGTGGTCATGGATTGCACCGACACCGGCGCTCCCCCACCAACCTCAATGTCTCCAACGCGCAGCTTGCGCGTTT
>JBDLJV010000158.1:0-4757 GCA_039714175.1 Actinomycetota bacterium | reverse complement strand
GATCGAAGCTTGTCGAGCTCCCTGAACCTGAGGAGATCAGAAACGATCTCATGCTGACTCGAGAGCTTCTCGAGCACTGATGCATCGGTCGATGGTGCGCCCTTTGGCGTCTTCTTGATGACAGGAAGTCCCAGTTCGTCAAAGAGCACGCTTCGCAACTGTTGCGTCGAATTGACATTGAAGGACCGACCGGCGTGCTCATGGATCTTGGATTGCAGCACGTGGATCCGTTGGGCGAGATCCACACCGAGATCGGCGAGAAACCCGGTATCGAGACCGATCCCGGCATGTTCCATGCGTGCAAGCACCGCCACGAGTGGGAGTTCAACCTTCGCGAAGAGCTCATCGCCGCCCCGGGCTTCCATCTGATCGGTCAGCCCCGTCACGAGCCGCTCAACCGCGAGCGCCCTGCGAGCCGGTGTCTCGAAGTCAACGGCAGCTTCCTCGAAATCGAACGCTCCCTGGGTGACCGCGGATCCGTCCTCATCCCTCGCACCGACCTCGACGCCGAGCTCTCGATAGGCAAGGTCGTCGAGGGAGGGCGCACGTTGAGCCGGGTTGATGACCCATGCTGCAAGCATCGTGTCGAAGGCAAGTCTTGGAACAGGCAGATCCGATTCGAGCAACGCTCTCACGAAGGGCTTGGCGTCGTGGACAACGACCCCGGGTCCGGAGGAGAGGATTCCGAGGAGCTTGTCCGACAGGTCAAGGGGCACGAACGCACACGGGTCGCCCGCCACAACGAACCCCAGCAGCGTGTCTGCCTCCCACACCGGGTCCAGGGCGAGATCGGAATCTCCAGCCAGATCTCCGGCCTGATCCTCAGATGTTGCCGTCACAACCTCCACGTCCTCGACAGCCCTCTCCGACTCGGTGACGCCACCGAGTTCCTCGAGGCGCTTCCACAAGCTGCGGAACGCAAGATCATCGAACAATGTCTGGACCGTGTCACGGTCGAACGGTGTGAGTCTCAGATCGTCTGGCGAGATCTCCTCGAATGGGACATCCTTGATCATCGTCATCAGCACTCTGTTCAAGAAGACCTGTTCACGTGCCGCTTCCAAGTTCTCGCGCAACTTCGGCGTCAACGTGTCGACGTGGTCGAACAGCTCCTCAAGGCTCTCGAACTCGTTGATGAGCTTGGCCGCGGTCTTCTCCCCCACCCCCGCCACGCCGGGCAGGTTGTCCGAGGAATCACCGCGCAACGCTGCGTACTCGACATACCGGACGGGATCTATGCCGTAGCGTTCCTTGATCCATTCCGGGGTGGCATGCACCGTGTCCGAGATGCCTCGTTTCGTGTACAGGACCGTCACGTCGTCCGATGACAGCTGGAAGGCGTCACGATCACCGGTCACCACCACAACGTCGTAGTCGAGATCCAGGCCCTGGTCGACGAGGGTCGCTATGACATCGTCGGCCTCGTACCCGGCGACGCTGACCTGCGGTATCTCCATTGCCTCCAGGACTTCCTTGATAATGGGAACCTGGCTGCGGAAAAGATCGGGAGCCGACTCCCTGGTCGCCTTGTACTCGGGATACTGCTCAGTGCGGAACGTGGGCTCCCTCCTGTCCCACGCCACGGCAATCGCATCGGGAGTCTCGTCATCGAGGAGCTTGATGAGCATGGATGTGAATCCGAAGACGGCGTTGGTGACCTGACCTGACGGGGTTGCGAGGTCAGGAGGCAATGCGTAGAAGGCCCTATAGGCGAGCGAGTGGCCGTCGAGAAGGGCGAGTTTGGTCACGGGAGGCAGCGTACCCGTCACCCCGCTGCCAGTTTCCGAACCAGTCGATCGCGCTTGGCCACGAGCTTCGAGCGGTCCTTCTCCATGGCTCGGATGTGAGATCGAATGCGTTTGACGTCCCCGTCGGTCATGTTCGCATCGGCTATGTCCTCGTACCGTTCCGTCACCGCTGCATCTCGTTGTGCATCATCGTTGATGTGCTCAAGCATCGACACTTCGGCGGTTGATTGATCAATCTGGGATTCGATGACCGCTATCTGGGCGTTGAGCCCCTTGATCCGATCGAGCACGCTTGGCATGGGACGATTGTATGGAACTGCACGAACTTCGGTAGCGATCCGAGTCCTGACAAACACCATCGTCCTCTATCATCCCCCACCCTGCCGGGATGGCGGAATGGAAGACGCGGCGGACTCAAAATCCGCTGAGTGAAAGCTCGTGTGGGTTCGAATCCCACTCCCGGTACCAGGTTCTCGGCGACCTACAGCACGGTCAACGCTGCACTGCCCTCCGGAGGTCGCTCACGAACCCTGAGACGGCGTTGATCGCATCCGCTCCTGTGCCGGCTTCGAGAACCCGACGGACAATGGCCGTGCCGACGATCACGCCATCGCCGTGAGCGGCAGCCGCCCCGGCCATGGCGGGTGTTGAGATCCCCACACCGAACACGATCGGAACATCACTTCGATGTCCTATCCGGGCAGCGATCTGATCGGTATTCAACGATGCACTCTCTCGCTCACCAGTGACTCCCACTTCCGCAACCGCATACACGAACGAAGGGTCGGCGGCGAGCACCGCATCGAGACGTTCGTCGTCGGTCGTCGGCGCCACGAACAGGGCAAGACCAAGCCCGGAGTCAAGGGCAGCTGCCCGGAAAGGCGCTGATTCATTCGCCGGGAGATCCGCAATGATGACCCCGGCCGCGCCAGCATCGGCTGCTTCTCTGAAGAATGTATCGATACCCCGGTGCAGCACGGGATTGACGTACGTCATTGCGAGCACGGGCTTGCCGGTCGATTCGGACACTCGCCGGACGATGTCCAATGCGACGGCCACGGTCACCCCCTGCTCGAGAGCTCTCTCCCCGGCCTCCATGATCACGGGACCATCCATGAGTGGATCCGCGTACGGGATGCCGACCTCGAATCCGTCGGCACCCGCATCCGCCATCGCTTGGAAGATCGCAACCGATTCATCCGGGGATGGAATGCCCGCTGTGAGATATGGCAGCAGCACGGCTCGATTCCCGGCTCGAGCTTCGGCGAACATCGTCGCCAATCGAGTGGTTCCTGCCTCAGTCATCGAAGGCCGCCACCTGCTGTACATCCTTGTCTCCTCTTCCGGAGAGGTTCAGAACCACTGTCCTGCCCGCTAGTGCGTCTGCCTCGCGGATGATCCATGCAAGACCGTGGGCCGACTCGAGGGCGGGAATGATCCCCTCGGTGAGCGCGAGACGGCCGAACGCTGCGACGGCCTCTTCATCGGTAACGCTCTCGTATCGCACGAGTTCGCGATCCTTGAAGTAGGCGTGCTCGGGACCAACACCGGGATAGTCGAGACCGGCCGAGATCGAATGGGCCTCAAGGACTTGACCGAAGTCGTCCTGGAGCATGTAGGTCATCGCACCGTGGATCACACCCGGGCTCCCCTCGCCGAGGGAGGCCCCATGTTTGTCCGTCTCGAGGCCAAGACCACCGGCCTCCACACCCACAAGATCGACATTGGGATCATTGGCGAACGGATAGAAGACACCCATCGCGTTCGACCCTCCCCCAACCGGAGCAACGATGACGTCTGGCGATCCGTCGAATTGCTCCCTCAGCTCCTCACCGATCACCTTCTGGAATTCGCGCACCATCCATGGGAAGGGATGCGGGCCGACGACGCTACCGATGATGTAGTGCGTCGTTTCGACGGATGCAACCCAGTCGCGTAGCGCGGCCGAAACCGCGTCCTTCAACGTCCCTGCACCCGATGTCACCGGAACGACCTCTGCCCCGAGCATCTTCATGCGATACACGTTGAGCGCCTGGCGCTCGATGTCCTTCTCGCCCATGTAGACGACGCATTCGAGATCGAGGAGTGCACACGCTGTCGCCGTGGCTACGCCGTGCTGGCCGGCTCCGGTCTCCGCAATGACCCGCTTCTTGCCCATCCGCTTCGTGAGCAGGCCCTGGGCGACGGTGTTGTTGATCTTGTGGGCGCCGGTGTGAGCGAGGTCCTCGCGCTTGAGCCAGAGATCAAGTCCGAGCTCACCTGAGATCCGCCGGGCGTGGTAGACCGGTGTGGGCCTCCCGACGAAGGACGAAAGCAGGACGTCAAGCGCAACCTGGAACGACGGGTCGTCCCAGGCCTCGATGAACGCAGCCTCGAGCTCAACAAGTGCAGGCATCAGCGTCTCGGGTGCAAACGCACCTCCATAGTCGCCGAACCGTCCACTGTCGTCAGGTCTATCGAGCCTCATGTTCGCTTCGCTTCCTCGATGAAGTCCACGATCCTAGATGGATCCTTGACACCCGGAGCTGACTCGAGGCGGCTCGACGCGTCCACCCCGAACGGTTCGACGGCGGAAATAGCCTCGGCGATGTTGTCCGGACCCAGACCGCCCGCAAGAACGAACGGTCGGCCCGGTTCAGGGATCAAGCTCCAGTCGAACACGATGCCTGTCCCACCATGCTGGGCCGCCGAACCCGTGTCGAACAGCGGTAATGAGGTCTCCGGCACCTCTGCCATCCGAACCAATGGCCCGTCAGGCCCCACAGGAACCGGCGTGAGGGATAGGTAGCCGGCATCAGCCGCCTCGGCGGCAACGTCGAGTGAGTACAGCCCATGGGCTTGGATCCCCGTAACTCCGATGTGCTCTGCGGCGAGCAGCGCCTCGCCCGGTGTGAGGTCCACGGTGACGATGAATGTGGCGATGGGCACGTCTTCAGCTAGGCCTCGTGCCTGATCGATGGTCACGGCGCGTGGCGAGGTCGGCGCCAGCACGAACCCCATCGCGTCCGC
>JBDLJV010000157.1:0-4757 GCA_039714175.1 Actinomycetota bacterium | reverse complement strand
CCCAGACGGTTCCCCGCCTTTGCCTGTTCAAGTCCTGCCCACAGGGCGCGCTCGGTCACATCAAGCAACTTCTGCACTTCGTCTGACACCTCACCGATGGCCATAGTGAATGCGGCATCTCCGTGCCAGCCCTCGTAGATCGCTCCTGCATCGATGGAGACGATGTCGCCGTCACGTAACACATGATCCCCAGGAATCCCGTGGACGATCACCGAATTCGGCGAGGTACAGATCACACCGGGGAAAGGATTGGACGGACCGCCGTAGCCCAAGAAGGACGATCTGCATCCTCGTTCCTCGAGAACCTTCCTCGCTGCTTCGTCAAGATCACGAGTCGTGACCCCGGGCGCTGCGATGTCGCGAACCGCCTGATGCATCGCTGCGACACACTGGCCAGCGATCTTCATCTTCTCGAATTCGGCGGGCGTCTTCTTCGTGATGACGCGTGACCCGTTCATAGTTCGTGCTCCGCCTACGAACCAGCGAGAGCGAGCATGATTCGGGAGAAGACCTCATCGATCGAGCCCATGCCATCAACTTCGATCACGGCGCCGCTGTAGAACTCGATCAACGGTGCGGTATCGGCCTCGTACACCTCAAGTCTGCGGCGTATCGTCTCCTCGTTGTCATCCGCACGCCCCTGCTCTTCGGCACGCTTCAGCATGCGACCGACAACTTCCTCGGTATCAACCGTGAGAAGTACGACGGTCCCGATCGCGTTGATCACGGAGTCGTTGAGAGCCTCAGCCTGAGCGACGTTCCGGGGGAAACCGTCAAGGAGATAACCGCAACGAGCGTCATCGGCGGCGAGCCGTTCGTCAACCATCGAGACCATCAGACCGTCCGGCACGAGTTCACCCGCAGCCATGATCGAGTCAGCCTGCTTGCCGAGTTCGGTACCGGCCTCAACGGCAGCCCGGAGCATGTCTCCGGTGGAGATGTGGGGCGAGCGCAGTGCACCTGCGATGAGCTTCGCCTGCGTGCCTTTCCCGGCCCCAGGGGGTCCGAGCAGAAGAATACGCCGTGCCATCAGTTGCCTCCCGATCGAGTGGTGTCGGCACCCAGACTACAGAGGATCAGAAATCAGAACGCTTCGCCATCAGATATCAGAACGTTCGCTGCGCTCACTGTCAGAAGTCAGAACTCCGATGTCCGAGAGCGCAGCGTTCTGAGAACGAGCGGAGCGAGTGGTCGGATGTCGGAAAGCGAACGCAGTGAGCGATCGGGTTTCCTGTAGTGAGTTGGCGCGAAACGCCAACTCACGCAAGGAAACCTTCGTAGTTGCGCATCGTCAGCTGGCTCTCGATCTGCTTCGCAGTCTCGAGCGCCACACCGGCAACGATGATGATCGACACGCCGGACAATCCGACGGGAACGTTCCAGATGTAGCCGAGAATCGACGGCAGGATCGTCACGAGAGCGAGATACGACGCTCCCGGGAGTGTGATGCGCGACAGCACATGGCTGAGGTACTCGACCGTTGCACGACCCGGACGGATACCGGGGATGAACCCGCCCTGGCGCTGGATCATGTCGGCCTGACGTTCGGGATCGAACTGGATCGCCGTGTAGAAGTAGGTGAAGAACACAACCAGGAGAGCAAGCGTGAAGATGTACCACAGGCTCGGTGAGAATCCGGCGCCTGATGTCGAGAGCATGTTCTGGTCGATCCAGTCACGCACCGCGGCACCCCAACCCGTGGAAGGGAGTGCAGAAGCGAGCAGCGCTGGGAAGTACATGATCGACGTTGCGAAGATCACAGGAATCACGCCGGCCATATTGACCTTCAGCGGGATGTAGGTGGACTGACCACCCATGACCTTGCGGCCACGTACACGCTTCGAGAATTGGACCGGTATCCGCCGCTGGCCCTGCTCGATATAGATGATCCCGACCGTCAGAGCGATCATCGTCGCGACGATGATGACAAATTGATACGTCTGAGAGTTCACGTTGAGGGTTGTCAGTTGGGACGGAATCTGGCTGATGATCGAGATGAAGATCAGCAGTGACATTCCGTTGCCGATACCTCGCTGCGTGATGAGCTCACCCATCCACATGAGAAGCGCTGTGCCAGCGGTCATCGTGATGACGATGATCACAACGTTGCGAGGAGTGAAGTCCGGAATCAGATCGACGCCCTGCGTGAACTGGCCGCTGTGGAACAGGTATGCAAAACCGGTCGACTGCAACAAAGCAAGAACGACGGTGGTGTACCGGGTCCACTGTGTGATCACTTTGCGGCCGTGCTCTCCTTCTTCCTGGAGCGCCTGGAGCTTGGGGATCACAACGGTCAGCAGCTGAAGGATGATCGACGCCGTGATGTAGGGCATGATGCCCAGGGCGAAGACCGACAACTGCGTCAACGCACCACCTGAAAACAGGTTCAACAGACCGACGAAGCCTGACTGCTCCGCCTGATTCGCGAAGTCACGAACAGCCTCGAGATCGACTCCCGGAACGGGAATCGTTGCGCCGAGGCGGTAGAGCATGAAGATGAACAGCGTGAACAGGATCTTGTTCCGCAGGTCATGAATCCTGAAGGCGTTCCTGAAAGCAGTAAGCATGTGTGTCCTGTGTTGATCGTTGAGCGCTATGCGTTGATCGTCGGGCCGAACGTTATGGGGTGCGAAGCACTACGCACAACGCACGACGCCGAACGATTCACGCTTCTATGACCTCGATGGAGCCACCGGCGGCCTTGATCTTGTCAGCAGCACCAATGGAGAAAGCGTGCGCCTTCACCGTGAGTGCCACATCGAGATCGCCTTCGCCGAGGACCTTCACCTTGCCGCGTTGCTTGACAAGTCCTGCATCACGCAGGTCACTCGGGGTGACCGTCGTACCTGCATCGAAGTCCGCAAGGCGTTCCACGTTGATGACCGTGAACTCGACCCTGTTCGGGTTCTTGAAGCCCTTGAGCTTCGGGATGCGGCGCTGGAGTGGTGTCTGACCACCCTCAAAGCCCTGACGGACCTTGCTGCGTGCCTTGAGACCCTTGGTCCCACGGCCAGCGGTCTTACCCCGACGGCCGCTCTCGCCTCGACCCACGCGGATCTTGCGCTTCTTGGAGCCCTCAGCGGGCCTCAGATGATGGAGTTTCATCAGATTTCCTCTACTTCGAGGAGGTGCTTGGCACGAAAGATCATGCCGCGAATGCTCGGGTTGTCCGGCTGTTCGACGGTTGAGTTGATCCTTCCGAGTCCAAGTCCCTCAACTGTGGCGCGCGTCTTCGGCTTCTCGCCGATGAGACTGCGTCGCAGTGTGATCTTGAGTTTGTCAGCCATCGTCACACCTTCGTCCGTGCAAGTTCAGATGAGTTGTACGCGGCGAGCAGCGCTGGTGGGAAGATCTCCTCGGCACGCTTACCGCGTGCTTTGGCGACCTCGTCCGGGCGCATCTGACTCTTCAACGCGTCAACGGTTGCCTTGGCAACGTTGATGTGCGTCGGTGAACCGAGAGACTTGGCGAGAACGTTGTTGACTCCCGCTGCCTCAAGAATCTGGCGAACGGCTCCACCTGCGATGACACCGGTACCGGGCGCAGCCGGCTTGAGCAGGACACGGCTCGCGCCCTGTTCCCCGATGATCTCGTGGATGATCGTCTGCCCCGCCATCGGAACATCGAACATGTCCTTGCGGGCAAGTTCAAATGCCTTCTGGATGGCTGCGGGGACTTCCTTGGCCTTGCCGTATCCGACACCCACGCGACCCTTGTTGTTACCGACCGCGACAAGTGCCGTGAAGGAGAACCTACGTCCACCCTTGACGACCTTCGACACACGGTTGATGGCGATCACGCGCTCATCGAACTCCGGGACGTCCCGTTCGCGACGGTCACGACGTTCGCGACGGTCACGACCGCCACCGCCACCGCCACCGCGACCACGACCGCCACCGGGTCCACCGCGACCGCCCTTGCGGTCCTGGGGCTTGCCGGCAGCACCCGCTGGCGCTGCGTCTTGGGGCTTTGCGCCCTGTGGTTTGCTCTGTTCTGTGGTCATCGCTCGCTCCTAGAACTCGAGGCCGGTTTCACGGGCTGCCTCGGCCAGTGCCTTGATGCGCCCGTGGAACTTGAAGCCACCACGGTCGAACACAACCTGGGAAACGCCAGCGTCTTTGGCACGAGCACCAACGAGCTTGCCGACCTCGGCTGCGGTATCAACCGTAAGGGTCTTCCCCTTGACGGCTGACTCCCGCGACGAGGCGGACACAATCGTAGAACCGATTTCGTCGTTGATGACCTGTGCGTAGATGTGCTTGTTGCTGCGGTACACCGCGAGGCGAGGACGTGCATCGGTGCCGTGCACCGACTTGCGAACCCTGAAGTGCCTGCGACGGCGTGCGTCTTTGCGGGTACCTCTCATGCGGAGACTCCTGCCTTACCAGCCTTGCGCCGCACATACTCATCCGCGTACCGGATTCCCTTGCCCTTGTAGGGCTCGGGCGGCCGGACCGCACGGATGTCGGCAGCGATCTGGCCAACCTTCTGCTTGTCGATACCACTGACGATGATCTTCGTCGGCTCCGGTACCTCAAACGTGATGCCTTCTGGAGCGTCGATGGCAACGGGGTGCGAGAAGCCGACCTGCAGTTCGAGCTTGCTGCCCTTGAGCGCTGCTCGATAGCCAACGCCCACTGCTGTCAGTTCCTTGCTGTACCCGTCGGTTACACCGACGACCATGTTGTTGATGAGGGCACGAGTCAGTCCGTGCAAGGCTCGTGCCTCGCGCTCTTCGTTTGCTCGTGCAACCGACA
>JBDLJV010000156.1:0-4779 GCA_039714175.1 Actinomycetota bacterium | reverse complement strand
GAGCAGTACGCGCTTGATCGTCTGAACATGCGCGACGCGTGGGCTCAGAGCGATGGCAGCGGAGCTGTCATCGCGATCATCGACACGGGCATCGATCTTGATCACCCTGATCTCAAGGACAAGATCGTCCATGGTCACGACTGGGTGGACGACGACAACACTCCGAACGACGAGAACGGCCATGGAACGCACGTGGCCGGTAGTGCTGCAGCGATCGGCAACAACGCACTCGGTGTCATAGGCATGGCGCCGGAAGCCAAGATCATGCCGCTCAAGGTGCTCGGTGGGGACGGAACGGGAAACTCCGAGGACATCGCCGATGCGATCAGGTGGGCGGTCAACCACGGTGCTGATGTGATCAACCTGTCCTTGGGAGGAACGAGCGATCTGCTCGGTCGCATCTACAACAAGGTCGACCCGTCCAATGATGCGATCGCGTATGCCAACAAGAAGGGCGTGGTCGTGGTTGCCGCGGCGGGGAACGATGACACGTTCCTGAGGGCTTATAACCGTGAAACTCCTGTGCTTGTCGTCAACGCCACGAATGAGCTCAATATTTCTGCCCGTTTCTCAAACTTCGGGGATCCACGGGCAGTCTCTGCGCCGGGAGCTCGAATCCTTTCGACAGCACCAACGTATCCGACAGCGATCTGGCCCGAGGGCACCGAGGGATACGAGACACTCGCCGGAACGTCGATGGCATCACCGCATGTGGCAGGTATCGCTGCCCTCATGGTCGATCGCGGTGTGTCCCCCGAGGACATCCGGAACGCCATCACCGAGACAGCGCTCAACCAGAGCGACGATCCGTATCTTGGCGCGGGCATCGTGCAAGCAGACCTTGCCGTTGCGCAAGCAACACAGTTCGAGGATCCGATCAACTGGTTCATCGTCATCTTCGTGATCGGCCTCATCGGTGGCGCGGTCATCGTTTGGGAGCGTCACCGGAACGCCTGAGGATTCGTTCTCAGGGTTTCTGGCGTCCAAACATGTCGGTATTTCGCCGTGGTGGACGCCAGAACGTCAGGTGATGCAGGCGCCTTCGGCTCCGTGGCGGGGATCCTTCAGCAGGAGGGCCATGACGAGTGCTCCGGCGAGGGCCAGTGCATCGAACACGAGGACTGCGGAGAGTGGGATCCACGTGACGACGATGCCGATCACGAGGGGCAGGATCGCCAGCGGTGCAAGGAGCGTTCCCAGGAGTGCCACACAGGTGGCACGCAGGTGGTCGGGTGCCATCTCGAGGATGATGTTCGGGAAGCCCAGCCGGATCCCGCTCTGCGTCGCTCCAACGAGGAAGAACGTCAGATAGAGAGGTAGCGGACCGACAACGAGTGCAGCCAGTGCAGCGAGCGGCGCCGCGAGCCCGGTGAGCGAGGCACCGATGATCACCGCGCGGTTGCCGAAGCGGTCCCCGAGGTAACCCCACACGAGATTCGAGAGCGCCGCCCCGGTCATCTGGGCGGCGAGATAGAGACCGATTGCTGCCGGCGTGACGCCGATGTCGTTGAGGGCGAATACGACGAAGAATGGGGCAGACATCACAAGGATCGATGTGAGGCCCCGGGCGGTCACCAGATGGCGGAAGTTCGGATTGATGACAACGAGGTGCCTTGCTCTGCGGAGCGAGTCTGTGAACGACTCGGTCTGGCGTTCGTGCGTCGACGGCGGCTCCTTGACGATCACTATCCCGAAGAACGCAACAAGAAGGAACACGGCGGCGAGACCGAAGATGATTGCGTAGTTCTGCGGATAGGGGAACCGTTCCGCATCCGCGAGGATCCATGCGACGACCCAGCCCGCGCCGATCGCCAGCAGGTATCCGATCAGCTGCTTCCATCCGATGAACCTGCCGCGACGCTCGGTCGGGATCGCCTTGGCGAACACGTCCGCATACACGACCCCTCCAACTCCACCGGCCATCGAGAACGAGGCGAAGAGGCCGACAAGGAGAATGAGCACGAGCGTGGGCTGGTCAATGGCGAACATGGCGGTAGCGAGGGCGATGAGCCCCCACGACACCCAGCGCATCGTGATGATCCACATGAGGATCGGCTTTTCGTAGGGGCGCGCCTCCACGTGATATGCGGTGATCATCTGCGGCACGATCTGGCCCACCTGCTGGGCAACGACGAGTAGGCCGATGACGATCGTTGATCCGGTGAGCGTTGAGATGAACGAAGGGAGCACCGTGTTGATGTTCGAGAAGGCCTCGGACAGTTGGAAGAAGACGCCGTGGATCAACCCGCCGGTGAAGTTCCGGGGGTAGTCAGCGAGTGAGGCCTCATCTGTGTGCTGTGGTGCGCCCATACCCCCGGAGGGTACCCAGACCACATCGAATCGAACCCTGCTGTTCTCTTCCGGAGTCAAACGGCGAGGCCGATGACACAGCGGGTGTGTGAGCGATAATGGGTCGCACAGCGATCGCTATCCGTAGGGGGTAGAGCGTGTCGGGTCAGGAAACCTCGACGACTCGCCTGGGTCGTCATCCATGGGTGGTCGCGTTCGCAGCGTTCGTGATCTCCCTTGTGCCGTCGATCGTCTTTATCGCAAGGACAGGCGGTGAATATGAGGGCAGCGTTCTGATTGCCCTCTGGCCGGGTCTCGTCCTGGCCGCTGTGCTTCTCGTGCTTCTGATCTGGGCAACCGGATGGACCCGCAATGTCGGTTTCGTCGCACCAAGACCCGGTTGGTGGAAGGTGTACCTGCTCCCGGTGCTCTGGGCCGCGGGGCTGCTGATCCTGGGTTCGGTGGTGAACTGGAGTGAGCCCGAGGACATTTCGCTACTTGCCCTGTTGGCGATCCTGCTCCTCATCGGGTTCAACGAGGAGATCGTCTATCGCGGCTTCTTCCTGCACGCCTTCCAGACGCGGATGCCGCTGTTCACCGCTGTCTCCGTCAGCTCGGTGGTCTTTGCCCTCATGCACATGGGCACACCAGGTGCCGATGCGTCAACGCTCTCGATACTGATCACGATGCTCGCCGTATTCTCCCTGGCGATTCTGCAGAGCGCTCTCTACCTCGTCGGTCGATCCATCGTCGTTGTCATCATGTTCCACGTGTGGTGGGACTTCATGATGTTCTCGGGGGGAGCCATCGACCTTCAATCAGATGCTGCCGGCATCGGATGGGCTGCCCTCGTCGCCACGATCGTCATGTCCGCCGGCTACGGCACATATCTACTCCTTGGGTTGCGAGGGCAACGGGACGCTGCTGATTCCTCGGCTTGACCGATGCGACTTCGGCCGCTCCTACAGTTGACCGGACGTTCCCGACCACAAGGCGACGATGCCGCACTTCTATCCCCACACCCCCGCACAGGGCACACCGAGATCCGAGAAGGTCGTCTGGAACGCCCTTGAGGCGCTTCCCAAGTCGTGGCGTGTGTTCCACTCGGTGGCGTGGCAGATCCCGAAGCGAACCAGGGTTTTTGACGGCGAGGCCGATTTCGTCCTTATCCACCCCAAGCACGGGATGATCGTTCTCGAGGTCAAGGGTGGCCTTCTGGAGGTGCGGGAGGGAGCGTGGTACCAGCGCGATGTCAGGGGAGGCCCGTGGCACGAGCTTCCTCGTTCACCGTTCGAACAGGCCAAGGGCGCGATGTTCGACCTCAAGAAGTACCTTGATAGCGCGGTCCCCGGACTCAGGAATCTCCCTGCAACAAGGGGCGTGGTGCTGCCGGCAGCCTCGCATCCCGGCGATCTGGGGCCTGACAAGCCTCCAGCGATGACCATCGCCAAGGACGAACTGCGTGATATGCCTGAGGCCATTGATCGTCTTCTCGCCTATGCGAAGATCGAAGCGAATCTGACGAACGACGAGATCAACGGCATCACGAATCTCTTGGCACCGACTGTTCAGATCCGCACCAAGATCGGCACAGAGCTCGGATCTGTGGAGCAACAGCTTCTCGATCTCACGACGGAGCAGACCCGTGTACTGGATCTTCTCCGTCGGCATCGGCGTGCGCTGATCACCGGCGGCGCTGGCACGGGCAAAACCGTTCTCGCAATCGAGCGGGCTCGGCGACTGAACGACGAGGGAGCCAAGGTGCTCCTCACCTGCTTCAATCGTCCGCTCGGGGATTACCTCGCAGATTCAACGAAGGACATGGAGGGTGTAACCGCCCAGAGCATGCACGCCTTTGCGAGCCATCTCTTTGGTGAAGCCGGTATCGACATGCCGCTGCGCGTTTCTGCGGAATGGTTCAAGGAGAACATGCCGGACCTGCTGATGACAGCCACTGAGAGGACAGGCATCACGTTCGATGCAATCGTCGTTGACGAAGGTCAGGACTTCTTTCCGCGGTGGTTCATGGCGCTCCAGATGCTGCTCGAAGACCCTGACGATGGGCCGTTCTACGTGTTCGCCGATGCGAACCAGACGATCTACCAGGAGGAATGGGAGTCACCGATCGAGGGCGAGCCGTTCCCGCTCGACATCAACTGTCGCAACACGCTCCCAATTGCCAAGAAGGTTGCGGGTGTCATCGGAGCGGAGCCTCTTGCGATGGGTGCTGAGGGAATGTCTCCGCAGTTCATCGTCGCGAACTCCGAGGATGATGTGCACACGGCGCTCGACCTTGCGATCGGCAAGCTCATCTCCGAGGAGAACGTCAGGCCGGATCAGATCACGATCCTCAGCGACCATCGGGCTCCGATCGACGCACTCGTGGGTACCAGCCTGGGGGGCAGCAAGGTCGGTGTCCTGGGATCGGGTGGTGTCACCGCAGAAACGATCTACCGATACAAGGGCCTTGAGAACGATGTCGTGTTCGTC
>JBDLJV010000155.1:0-4990 GCA_039714175.1 Actinomycetota bacterium | reverse complement strand
CGCAACGTGTTGTCGGCAAGTCCCCGCTCAACGCGCAATCGTTCCAGGTAACTTGCGACCTCGGATGAAAGGACGCTTGTCGGCATCAACCCATGCTGGTCGAAGGGAGGTTCTTCGTCAACGATTCATGACGAGCAGTCCAGCTCCAAGGCTCGGCATTTGGCGTCCAGGTCAGCGTCAGTGGGCTCGGTGAGGTGTGAGTCGTCGGGGAACACGACAACGGGAATGTTCTTTCGTCCCTCGTTGTACTTCGTGACAACATCGATCATGTCGGGTTCCTGCTCGAGGTCAACCCAGACGTATGCGATGCTGCTTCGCTCGAACCACTGCTTGGCGCGCCTGCAATCTCCGCACCAATCGGCTCCGTACATGATGATCTGCTTCATACCCCGGAGGGTATCGACAGGCACCGGGTATCAGGTGTCAGGTTTCAGCAGAACCTCAGATCAGAGAGCGTCTCAGCCTTGCGCTCCGTACAGCGGATTCAGCAGATCGAGCACCTCGGCGAAGTCGTCGGGTCCAAGGACCGGAAAGGCACCGTCCCTGATGAGCAGGTTGGTTCCGACAGATGTCGAGCGATCCACATCGCCGGGTACCGCATACACGGGCACACCGTAATCGAGGGCGATGCGTGCTGTGATCAAGGCACCCCCCTTCAATCCGGCTTCCACGACGAGGAGGACGTCTGAGCAGCCGGCGATGATGCGATTCCTCGTCGGAAAGCGCCAGGCCTCGGGCGGTGTTCCCGGTGGATACTCCGAGGAGATCATTCCGCCGGTCGCAAGTACGGTCTCGTACAGACCCCGATGGCCAGCCGGGTAGATCACGTCAACGCCAGAACCCAGAATGGCGTGGCAGTGACCGCCAGCCGCCGTCGCACCACGATGTGCCGCCCCGTCGATACCCCTCGCCAACCCGCTTGCCACGCTCCATCCATGAGCAGCTGCGACACCGCCGTACAACTCCGCGAGTTCGAGGCCATATGCCGTGCAGGCACGCGTCCCGACGATTCCGACGGAAGGCGCCGGCGTCTGCGTGCCGCGAGTGAACAACCAGCGAGGGTGGCCTTCGTACGCCAGAAGCCGTTCCGGGTACCCAGTCTCTCCTGCGACACGGAAGGTGGTTCCCATCTCGACGAGCTGGCGATGACGTGATCCTGCGTCGATGGCAACAGCGGCGCGTATGCGTTCCGACACATTCACTCTGCTCCGCTCGATCGCCGACACAACACGCTCTGGCGTCAGGAAGCGCTCAAAGAGCCGATCTACCCTGCGCGGGGCGAGACCTCCGAACGCAATACGAATAGCGGCATCCTGTGTCATTTCGTGCCTCTCAGAGATACAGCCTCCGTCACGTGGTCTTCCCGTATGGGCTCCGATCCGTCCAGGTCGGCGATCGTCCGCGCGACCCGCCTGACCCGATCCCAGCCACGAGCGGTCAAGCCCGCACTCTCGGCGGCATCGGTGAGCGCGCATATCGCCGCCTCCCCGATCGGCAGCTCGTCGAGAGCCGAGCCGGTGAGCACCCCGTTGAGGGCACCGCGGCCGGACTGGGCTTCCCGAGCCTTCCGGACCCGATTCGCAACAACCGCGGAAGATTCACCCTTGGGCCCGCCAAGCGCCGTGGCCCTCAGCTTGGGTACATCTACGCGCATGTCGAAGCGGTCGAGCAACGGACCCGAGAGCCGTCTCGTGTAGCGGCTCCTGTTGGCATCAGAGCATGTGCAAGCATCCCGCCGACTCCCAAGATTTCCACACGGACATGGATTGGTTGCTGCGACAAGCTGAATGGATGAGGGGAAGCGAACAGACCCGGCTTGACGGGCCACTGTCACGAATCCATCCTCGATCGGCTGCCGGAGAGCATCCAGCACCGAAACAGGGAACTCCCCCAACTCGTCAAGGAAGAGCACTCCGTTGTGGGCCTTGGATACCTCGCCTGGCGTCGGAATCCCGGCTCCGCCACCGATGAGAGCCGCCATCGACGCTGAGTGGTGGGGTGCCCTGAACGGTGGAGACGAAGACACGGTCCTGTCCATGCCGGATGCCGCCCAGACAAGGGCAACCTCCTGCTGGCGCTGGGCATCGAGCGGCGGCAGGATCGACGGCAGACGTCGGGCGAGCATGGTTTTGCCCGTTCCCGGCGGCCCCACGAGCAACAGGTTGTGTGCGCCCGCCGCTGCTACTTCGAGTGCCCTACGCGCAGCGGGCTGAGCTCGCACATCGGCTAGGTCGGCAGAGGTATCACCGACCGGTATCGGAGAGCTGACACCGTCGGGTTCCTTCCGCCCTTCCGCAACCGCGACCGCGTCGCGCAGACATCCGATGCCCCCAACCGCCGACCCTTCCGAAACAGCGAGCACACTGTCGGAGGCGAGCAAGCATGTCTTGCTCTCCTGTCGTGCTACAACTGCCGCCCCGAGAGCCGCACGTACAGGCCGCACACGACCCTGCAGTGATAGTTCGCCGACCGACACGAAGTTGTCGAAACTCAATCGACCGTCGCTCGCAGCTGCGAGGACTCCGAGGGCAATGGGGAGATCGTATGTTGCGCCGACTTTCGGGAGGTCTGCAGGAGATAGGTTGACAACGACGTTTCCGCCGGGGAACTGGAATCCGGACTGCCGGATGGCAGCTCTGACTCGCTGCCGCGACTCGCGGATTGCGGTGTCCGGAAGACCGACGATTATGAAGTTGCCTCTACCACGGGAAACGGTTGTCTCGATACGGACAGGCCTGGGTTCCACACCAACCAGTGCACACGAAGTGACTGATGAATACATGTCAACAACCTACGAACAGGGTGTGACACGATCCGGGTACCGACTAGTCGTTCCGGGCTTCAGCCATCTCGAAGAATCCTGGAATCGGCTCCGCGGTCGGTGGACGATTTCCCTTGCGCCGCTTCGAAAGGTACCCAAGAACAACAAAGATCACGGCGACGAGCACAGACACCGCGGCTATCGAAACGCCGCCCTTCCAATCCGTGGTCGGCTCCTCTGTGCCCATGAGCTCAATGGTCAGTGCACTGCGCCAACGAGCCTCGAGATCGGCCCACGCGGCGTTATCGGGTTCTGTGATGAATTCGTCACTTCCTTGGGCAAGACCAAATCGAACAAGATCAGACATATGCGTCGAGGACGCAGCCGAGGCCGATGCCACCGGGTCGTATCCCCCGGTATCGAATCCCCTCGGTCGGCCGCGGCTCGGATCCCATGAGATCTGACCCCGCTGTGTCCCCGCTCCCCACTTCGTCGTCACCTCCGGTCCGAAGAAGTTCGTTGACTTCGCCTCTGCGTGGTCCAGAATCGCGCGGTCACGAGCTTCCGAACGGAAATACTGGGCGATCGTCGACGCTTGGGGCTCCAAGAAGCCGGACCCATCGCTGTACTGCCACATTGCTATATGGGCGACTCCAAACGCTGCAGCGGAACCGACGTGGCCCACACTCTCTGTCGAGATCAGCAGAAGCCCATCCTCTGTGAGAAGCATTGCGTGAAGGCGACCACTCCCGGAGGTGAATCTGGACTGATCGAAGTCGGAATTCGGGTCGAACAGGCACACGGTCGCCTGAAACTGACCAAACTGTGACTCGATCTGCGTGACAGAGCTATTGATCTCGGTTGCGAAACGTTCGGCGTGCCCCGTTGGCACGCCAGTCGCGTAGAGATCGAGCGTCGAGCTCAACTGCGTCCACTCCGCCTCGGGAAACCGATCGGCACAGGTGGTCCCTGCCTCGGCTTGGGATGGAGCGGCGGAAGCCACGATGAACAACGCTATCAGGAGCATCAAGCAGATGGCTCTTGACACACGCTCCAGGCTTCTGAATT
The DNA here is from genome assembly GCA_039714175.1 of Actinomycetota bacterium. Taxonomy (GTDB): domain Bacteria; phylum Actinomycetota; class Acidimicrobiia; order Spongiisociales; family UBA5794; genus B3-G11. The sequence continues at coordinate 1,161 of JBDLJV010000155.1, read as the reverse complement.
CGGTGCTTGTCGCATCTGTCACTGGGATTCTCCGGTAGCGTTGATATTATTGTCGGGATTTCCCGACCATTTGTCAAGCCTGAATCTACACGCTCCCTGAAGACAAGGATTCAGAGGCGCTGCTAGATCCGTTCGATGACGAGGCTCTGAACATTGGCGACTGACACCAAAGGGCTCTCCATCGGCACTCCCTCGATCATCCTTGTGTGCGGAGCGCGCTCGCGCACAGAAGTGCTGTCGGCGGCCCTGCGTGACATGCATCGGCACCCCAGGGGCCGCGGGTGTAGTCGGTTGGAACGAACTACGAGCCGTCCGATGGCGTGAAACAGGAGTCGCTTATCAACGGCCCTTGAAGTTCGGATCCCGTTTCTGGATGAAGGAGACAGCTCCCTCGATCAAGTCCTCCGAGCCAAGGAGCACAGCTTGTGCCTGCTCCTCGAACGAAAGGGCCTGCTCGAAGGTCATTGACGATGATCTGTCGAGCGCACGCTTCACCATCGACTGGGCAAGAGGCGCCCCTGACGCGAGTTCACCTGCGAGGTCTTCAACACGACCAGCGAGCGAGTCAACGTCCACGACCTCAGAAACGAGACCAATCTCCAACGCCTCCTGCGCTCCGAAAACGCGCCCCGTGAGAGCCAATTCGCGCGCTCTGGCAAGCCCGACAAGTCTCGGAAGGAGCCAGGTGCCTCCGAAATCAACGGTGAGGCCTCGCTTGACGAAGATCTCAGAGAAGCGAGCCATCTCGCTCGCGATGACGATGTCACAGCCGATGGCGAGATTCATTCCTGCGCCCACCGCGACGCCGTCCACGGCTGCGATCGTGGGCTTGGACAGTCGATGCAGGGCAATCGCGGCAGCGTTGGTCCGACGCATCCTCGCCGCGTTGTCCGCAGCGCTCGGACGAACCATCTCTGCCTTGTTCATATCTGCTCCGGCGCAGAAGTCGCCGTTGGCTCCGGTCACCACCAGGACACGCTGATCCGATAACTCGAACGCGTCGAAGGCCTCGGCAAGTTCCGTCCATCCCGCCGGCGGAACGGCGTTCTTCCGACCGGGACTCGACATGGTCAGGGTTCGAATGGGGCCGCTGTCTCTGATTGCCAGGAAATCACTCATGGCCGACCAGCGTACAAGACAACCGCCATCCGATGTCCGACA
>JBDLJV010000154.1:0-4991 GCA_039714175.1 Actinomycetota bacterium | reverse complement strand
ACGACGGATGAAACGCACTCCGCGCATCCACACCCGGCAGGGCCATCCGGACTTCCTCGATCTCGACTGGTCCAACCCGATCAGGGAGTGGGAAACCGAGCGGCTGGTCGAGATGCCAACCGGGATTCATCGACACGAAGTCGTCTTCGTCGCTTACAGAGAAGGCATCTACGCCATAAAGGAGATCCCCCCGCGTACGTCGCGCCACGAATTCGACATGCTCAGAGCCATGGAAGGCCGAACGCGCCACACGGCCACAGCGGTCGGCTACGTTGAGAGGCCGTGGGTCGACTCTCGCGAGGAGTGGGCTGGCGCTGTGATCACCAAGTACGTCACTCACGCATTCCCGTACCGCTCCCTCATCAGCGGCATCGGATTCGGATCTCGACGCGATGCCCTGCTGGACGCATTCGCCGGCCTGCTCGTGGAACTCCATCTCCACGGCTTCTACTGGGGTGACTGCTCACTCTCGAACGTGCTCTACCGATGGGATGCATCGTCCATCGAAGCGATCATGATCGACGGCGAGACATCCCAGATCCACGCGAAGCTGTCACGGGGCCAACGCTTGGAAGATCTCGAGATCATGACCGTCAACGTCGCCGGTGAAATGGGCGACATAGCCGTGCAACAGGGTGCCGACCTCGACGACGCGGACATGTTCCTCGGCGAAGAGATCGCATCGCGCTACTGGAGCCTCTGGTCCGAACTCACGACCTCGCTCGTTGTCACTGCCGGCGACCACTACCGAATCCGTCAGCGGATCGACCGTTTGAACGCCCTCGGGTTTGCTGTCGAAGAAATCGACCTCATCCCGGTCGACGATGGAACCAACGTGAAGATCAGGGTGAAGGTCGGAGGGCGCCAATACCACTCGGAGCGGCTCCGCGAGATCACGGGTATTGACATCTCCGAGAACCAGGCCAGGGTCATCCTGTCGGATCTCGCCTACCACGAAGCGAAGTTCGGGGAGATCTCGTTGACCGGCAAGGATGTGTCGGCGATGAGATGGCGATCAACGGTGTTCGAGCCCCTGATCATCGAACTCACCGATCTCCTTCCGGACGCGAACCCGTATCAGGCCTACTGCGACTACCTCGGATTCCGCCTCGCCATGGCGATGGAACGTAGCCAGGATGTGCCGAACACTGAGGCCTTCCCGGCGTGGGCAGATGCCGGCTTCCCCGGCCTCAAGACGTCGCCCGGTCCGGAGGAGGAAATGTCCGCCGAGTGAGGGACGCCATCGACGACCCGGAGTACACGAATCTCCGATGGCACCTATGCTTGTGCGGATGCACGTACTCGTTGCTACCGCCGGAGCCCTCTCCCCTGAACCTGTAGTCGAATTCGCGCGACACCTGATCGGCGGTACGGGTTCGGTCACTGTGACAACGGTTGTCGAAGTCCCAAGATCATTCCTGGAGGATCTCGATGCAGACGACTGGCATCCACTGCACGACTCGACACATCGCGAATCCGCTGACTCCATCGTCGAGGACTACCTAACCGAGCGCGGCCATAGGATCATCGATCCACTTCGACAGGCACTCGACGGAGCCCGCATCCCGTGTGACGTTCGGGTTCTCGAGGGAGATGATCCAGCGATCGCGATTTCTCAGGCTGCCAATGAGCTTGGCGCAGACGTTGTGATCCTCGGTGCAACGAAGCAGATCTTCGATCGTGACGCTTGGGAGAGTGTCTCCGCTCGCGTAATGCTCGAATCGGGTCGCCCGGTCCTGGTCGTACCTGCAGCGCGAAAGGTCAGCGAGGAAGAAGCAGACCAATCGTCGTATCAGCCGGGATCTGAGCCTGTAGTCCCGGCGTAACTCTCGGGACGACCGCTGCGGAACGTTGGTCTAGGGAACAACATCCTCCCTCACGCAGCCGAGATCGACACCGGTTCCCTGGTCTCTGACCGCCTGCTCCAGAGATGTGCAGGATGACTGGAACCGCAACTGACCGTCTCTGAAGCCTGATCCGGCAACAGCTGCTTGCACTTCGTCGAGATCGTTCGCCGTCAGAACCGCCTCACGCGTTGCGGGCATGGCTCCGTGCACCGATTCGGTCGCTGCCACGTATTCGTCATGGGCAGCAGTCAACGTATCGGGTGGATTCAACTCCCGGAGAGCATCAACATATCGACCCATCGCGTCCTCGAGCAGAGAGAGGTACAGCGACATCTCCGTGACCGTCACCTCGGTCGCCGCTGCCACCGGATCGTCCGGGGGTTCGTCCACGATCTGAGCCACCTGTGACTCGACGCTGTCGTGAAACGTCACGGCCAGCGCCTGCGCCTCGGCGATGTAGGCGTCTGTTGCACCTTCCACAGCCTCAACGTACTCAGCCACCGACATCTTCGGTGCGGAACACGCCGCAGCCACAACCAGGACTGCCCACAACAAGACAACGAGAAGAGCGCGCATCACCCAACGGTAGACCGACGGCCCGCATGAGAGCTGTCTTCCCCATCAAGTACGGGGAAGACAGCTCATGTGATCCGCTACGGCCTCAGTGCGTCACCCTTGGAGTAGTCGCACACTCCATCGGGGAAGATCGTGCTGAGCATGCCGGCTTCGCTGGGCGATGGAGTCCACGTGCCGTACACACCACTCGCTATTGCTTCGGCGACAGGCATCAGATGGCACTGGAAGACATCACCGGAGATCGGTCCACCAGCGACGATCCGCGAGGTCGAGAACACCGGGAACTGTTCCGCACAGGTGCCCTCCGGTCCGTCGTCAAGGACTCCGTTCCACACACCTTCACCAGAGGCGATCAGCGAGCCGTCGTCGTTGAAACATGAGTCAACAGCTCGTGCCGGCCTGTTCTTGGCAACGCTGCGGTTGGGCTTCGCCATGATGTTGCGCATCCACTCATCGATGACCTCGAACGCCATGGGCGTCTGGTCGAACTCGGGACCATTCGGCAGCTTGTCGGTGAACCAGATGACCTGATTCGACGCATCCCCATCGAAGTCCAACATGCGTTGCCTCGATGCAAAGGACTGGTGGGAGTTGTGCATATCCAGCTCCCGCTCCAGGTAGTGTCGCCAATCGATCATCGGAATGTCGATGTCTCCGATGTTCACGTGACCGTGTTCGTACGCTGCCTCAACGGCACCAGGATCAGACCCGACCCTCGGTGCCGGGGTCAGACCACCATCGGCTGAGAGTGCCATGTTGTTCATGCTCCACGGGTCCACCTGATTCGGCCAAACACCCGGGAATGGTGGATCCACCGTTGGATCGACTGAGGCACACAGCGCTCCGATGTACGGGCACCGCTCCTGGACCATCTCCGGTTCATTCTTCCACGAACCGGCGTTCGCATTCAGGTGCAGGAACTGCTCGGGTGTGATGTTGCCGTCAGCAACGGCTGCAAGACCGTACTGGACACCTATGTTCGACCACGTACGAGCTGCGTACCCATCGGCTGCGACACCGTAGATATTCACGGCATCAGCGAAGTGCGTCCACTCAACGGCGGCCTGCTCTGCCCCGGAGATACCCGGCGCAATGCCGAAGTGGGGATTGAGAGTGAGGGCTGACAACCCTCTCCACCCCTCAATGCACTCAGAGGATCCAACGGGATACCCGGGCGGCATGGCGGCATATGTCGAATTCTCAACCGTGTTCCACGCTGCCATGCCCTCGAGCAACGTCCGATTCTCCCAGTCTCCCCACATCACGTCGCCCTCAAGGAGCATGCGGGTGTCCATCCAACGCTCAAGGAGTTCGCAGTCACCGACATGGATCGTTTGGGTCACCATGTCCGGGTACGAATACTGCGGGATACCCGCATCGATCAGGCCCTTGTGGTTCTGGCCATACACGTACTGTTGGATTCCACCACCGGATCCACCGACGCCGACTGTGTAATCCGGGTTCCCGTACTCGGTCACGAAGCGATCCTTGACCATGATCGCGGTTTCGCCACCAAGTTCCAGGTTGTAATGCGTGCCTGTCTTTGTCCCTGTGGAATAGGCCACGGCGTATCCCTCACCGAGGCCATGTTCGTACAACATGCGCCTACCGGATGGGTCGCCTTGATAGTGACCAACGGCGACACCTCCCTGGAAGTAGTAGATCAACCGATCGTTCCACGCCGACAAATCGGGGTCACCGATCTCCTGGGACTCCGGCGACAACACTGCGATTGAGTAGATGAAACGATTGATCGTCCCACGCTCCCACCGCACGATGTAGTCGACCGTGTCCCCGTCCATGGTCTCGGTCGTGGTCATGTCACTCGGTCGGGGTCCGTCCGGGTCGTAATCCGCCCACGTCCCGAGCGTCGTCCGATACTTGAAGGAGACCTTCGTGTCCATCGAGCAGTTCTCATCGATGGCGCCGTCAAGCTCTGCTGCTCCGTAGTCATCCGCAACCGAGCAGAAGAACGGGTCTTGATGAGGCCCAGAGAACATCGGTCCGGTCACCGGATGATTCGTGAGTGACTTCGTTGCCTTCGCTGGTCCCTTCCCGCGGTCCAGCTTCACTGCTACTTCGTTCGCTCCAACGTTCAGGTCGTGAACAACCCCTTCGAGCGTGAAGTCGCTCGTCTGAGTGAAGCCGTCGGTCACGTCGGCACCGTTCGCTGTGACAACGACACGATTGATCACACCCGCTGGAACGCTCACAACGACGCGAGCAGCGTCACCGGAGACCAAATCCTCCGGACTCGAAACGACGTCAATCGCGTATCCCGGTTCTGATGGCGGAGCGGCCTCCGCTATCACCGGGAGTAGAGCGGCGATCATCACCGCTCCCAGAATCGAAAGTGCACGGAATCGATGACGAGTCATGGTTCGACCTCCCCTGGTGAATCTCACGCAACCAAACGTAGCATCCGACGCGAGGCGCTGCCCAGAAACCAATGGAATTCTCCCGAGATCGTCCCCCCATGTACCTCAATCCACGAGGTGAGGCACCCTCCCAATGGGTCCTCCCCTCGTGGGAGGCCGGGCGAGCTTGCGAGCCAGGAGGGGGATGCAG
>JBDLJV010000153.1:0-5015 GCA_039714175.1 Actinomycetota bacterium | reverse complement strand
GTCGGGGCCTACTCGGGGTTGTCGTCAGTTGCGAAGTGGCGGAAGGTCACTGCCGACCACAGCTACGAACTGCTCAACATGTTCGATCTCCGTGTGGAGCTGGCGGAGGGATCCTTCGTCGATGCCGGATCGATGCAGGCCGTGGTCGAATCCACCGACAGCGGCGGCGTCGTCACGGAGATCGAGGAACGTCTCCAGGTTCCCACGCAGATTGCGACAAGCACACCGGAAGGCGACATCGTCGTCCGGGGTGTTGTCGTTGGTGTTCCGCTCGCCGACAATGGACCGAACATCAACGGCATCGATGTCCCCGAGGGCAGAGCACTCGATGAAGGCGACGCCGGAGAGACGACATCGCTCATCGAGCGCAACTTCGCCATCTATCACGAGCTTCCCGCCGAAGGGACGCTGACACTCAGCGGCGACCGGGACATCTCCTACGTCGGTCACGCCATCACGCCCGAGTACTTCCTCGTGATCACCGAAGGCGGAGGGTTCTTCGCCCAGGCAAGTTTTGGCGCGGTGTTCACGTCCCTCGAGACCGCCGGCGAGATCGCAGGGCAGCCGGGCACGGTCAATGACATGGTGCTCACCCTCGACGACGGCGCCGACAGGGACGCATTCCAGGCGACCCTCGCCGAAGCGTTCGCATCAGAGATGCCTGAGGTCGGCGTCGTCGTCACGAACACCGACGACGATCTGGCCTACACAGCCACCTACGAAGACATCGAAGGTGACCAGCAGTTCTTCACCATCCTCGCCGTCGTGATCCTCCTCGGATCCGCTGCTGCTGCCGTGAACCTCACGGCTCGCATGGTCGAACAGACCCGCAGAGAGATGGGTGTTGCCATGGCGCTGGGTGTCCGGCGGCGTCGCATCGCACTGCGTCCCATGCTGCTCGGTGTCCAGATCGCCGTTCTCGGAGCACTCCTCGGCGTCCTGGCGGGGTGGGCGATCGCGTCGGCGATGGCCGGCGTACTCGACTCGTTCCTGCCACAACCCGAATGGCTCACACCGACGCAGTGGAACGTCTTCTTCACCGCAGCACTGCTCGGTATCGGGCTCCCGGTTGCTGCTGTCGGCATCCCTGTCTGGCGGGCGATCCGGGTGAATCCGGTCGACGCCATCCGTACCGGCCATCTCGCTTCGCGCGGTGGCGGTCTCGCCCCGCTCGTCAAGCGTGTCCGACTCCCGGGCAACACGTTCTCCCAGATGCCGTTGCGCAACGTGATGCGTGCGCCCCGCCGGGGCCTCTTGACAGCACTCGGCATCGGTGCGTCGATCATTGTGCTCGTAATGATCGTGGCAGCGATCGACTCCTTGCTGGGGACCCTGGCAAAGGGTGGCGAAGCGGCCACGGGCAATGTTCCCAACCGGGTGGTAGTCGAGTTCGACTCTGTCTACCTCGCCGGTGACGGCCCGGTCGGGACCGTGCTCGCGTCGCCATCCATCACAGACGGTGAAGCGATGCTGCAGATCCCCGGCGAGTACATCAACGGCGATGAACCGTTCGGAGCACTTGTCGAATTCATCGACTGGGACGATGGACTGTTCATCCCCGAGATCGATGAGGGTGCAGCACCCCGAGGTGAGCCCTCCGTGGTCATCTCCCCGAAGGCGGCGGAGGATCTCGACGTAGGCATAGGGGATACCGTGGCCATGCGGCTCCCGCAGCGCACCGGACCGTTCTCATTCGCGCTCGAGGAGATCGAGCTGCCCGTGAGCGGCATCCATGAGCATCCCTTCCGGGCAGTGGCATACATGGCGACCGATCACGCCTCGATGCTCGGTCTCGAAGGCCTTGCGAATGTTGTGTCCGTGGTCGGAGCTGAAGGTGTCGAGGTCGGAGACCTCCAGGCAGAGTTCCTTGCGGTTGGAGCGGTGACGTCGGTACAGCGAGCAGACGCCACGGCGAAGCTGATGGAGGACTTCATGGGGCAGTTCGTCGCGATCTTCCAGCTGTTCATGCTGGTCGTGTTGCTACTTGCCGTACTCATCGCGTTCAACGCCGCTGCCATCTCGGTCGACGAACGACGACGCGAGCACGCAACCATGTTCGCCTACGGCGTGCGACCGAGGAGGATCATCCGGATGCTGCTCGTCGAGAGCGCCGTGGTCGGTGTCGTAGCGACGATCATCGGGATAGCGGGTGGCTTCTGGCTGGTCGGCTACATGATCCAGTCGTCGGCCGAGTCGATGCCGGACGTAGCAATCCCGGTCATCGTCACACCTTCGGTGGTTGTCTGGGCGATCATCGTTGGCGTCGTTGCGGTGGGGCTTGCACCGCTGCTGACGGCACCACGCAGGCTGCGCAAGATGGATCTGCCATCCACCCTCCGTGTCATGGAGTGACAGCGCCCCGAGCAGAGGAGACTCTGCCGACGCGCATTGCGAGCCACGGCTCGCAACCTCTGACAGCCCGGGCAGCGATCGCTACCCGGGCTGTCGAGTGGAGAGCGACACGCTCTCCGGGTCAGGGCTGCACCGTCGTCAGGCGAGCACCGATACTCTGGCTTCTTCGTCCACCGCCACATCCTGCCCATCGATGTCGATCATGGGCAGCAGACGATCCAGCCATGCCGGTAGCCACCAGTTGGCATCGCCCAGCAGCTTCATCGTTGCGGGGACGAGGATCATCCGCACCACGGTTGCATCGACGAAGATGGCAGTGGCCAACCCAAGTCCCATCATCTTGATGGTCGGGTCGTCTCCGAGCGCGAAGCCCAGGAACACCGAAACCATGATGAGGGCGGCCGAGGTGATTACCCGAGCGGTGCTCGCAATGCCGCGGATCACGGACTCGTCGTTGTCGCCCGTGGCCGCGTACTCCTCCCTGATACGGGAGAGGAGGAACACCTCGTAGTCCATCGACAGGCCGAACAGGACCGCAAACATGAACAGCGGGAGGAACGAGATGACCGGGATCGTTGCCTCGAGTCCGATGAGGTCCATACCCCAGCCCCACTGGAACACTGCAACGAGCATGCCGTAGGCAGCCCCGATACTCAACAGGTTGAGGATCGCAGCCTTGAGCGGAACGAGGATCGACCGGAACAACACGACGAGGAGCAGGAACGACAACCCGACCACTGCTGCAATGAACCAGGGCAGGCGATCCCTCACCTGGGCACCCATGTCGGCGATGCTGGCGGTTGAGCCACCGATGTGTGCTGTTGCCTCGCTCTGCGCAAGCACGGCAGGGAAGACATCGGCCCTGAGGCGGTCGATGGTTTCGACGGTTGCGTCGTCCTGTGGCGCCGTCGCCGGATAGGCAACGATGGAAGCAACACCGGCCTCCGCATCCACATTCGGAGACGTGAGCCCCGCAATACCTGCATCACGTGCAATCGCGTCCCTGAGCGGTTCGACGATGCTTGCATCCTCGGAGATGTCTATCGCGACAAGGAGCGGACCGTTGATGCCGGGGCCGAATCCTTCAGCGACGAGATCGTACGCCCTGCGTTCGGTCCGCGACTCGGGATACGTGCCCTCGTCGGGGAATCCGAGCCTCAGGGAGAGAATCGGAGCCGTGAGGAGCACGAGCACTGCAGTGACGCCAATGGCGTAGGCCCATGCATTCCTGGTCACGTGCTCGCCCCATCGTCGCCACCGTGCACCGACTGTCGTACCGGCAACGTTCGAACGGCGACGGAACCAGCTGCGGTCGAGCCGGTGACCGGCGAGACCAAGGAACGCCGGCAGCAGCGTCAGTGAAGAGAGGACCATCACACCAACCACCACCGAGGTGGCCACAGCTGCAGCGGTCATGAATGGGAGACCGGCGATTGCCAGACCGAGAACGGAGATCATCACCGTGCCACCTGCGAATAGCACCGACTGGCCTGCCGTGGCGAGAGCCCGACCAGCAGCCTCGTCGACGGCGAGGCCCTCCGCGAGGTATTCGCGGTGGCGGGTGAGTATGAACAGGGCGTAGTCGATGCCGACGCCGAGGCCGATCATCGCCGCCATCTCCGGAGCCCAGCTCGGGATGTCTATGACGTAGGTGATGAGTCCCATGGATGTGACACCGAGAGCGAGCCCGAAGAGCGCCATGCCGATGGGTAGGCCCATCGCGATGACGGATCCGAATGCAACGAGGAGGATCACTCCTGCAGCAACCAGGCCGAGCATCTCACCGAGCTCGGTCGGAGCTTCCTCGAATGTGAAGAACAGCTCGCCACCCATTTCGATCTGGAGCGGTGAATCCTCGCGGGCGTCGACGCCGAATGCCTTCAGGGCATCGAGATCGGCAGGTCCCGATTCCTCGGTGACCGGGTACTGGAGCCAGATCAGCGCCACGTCTCCGTTGGGGGACACGATCGGTTCGCTTGCACCGACGACGCCGGGGAGCGTTGTCAGATCTGAACGGAGCTCGTTGAGCGCAGCTTGTTCGTCTGGTGACGCGAATGTCGCGCCGTCATCGATGGGTGCGGCAACGACCTGTGCGGTCAGGCCTGCCGAGTCGGACTGGGCTGCGGAGAGCAGGTCGATGGCGTGCTGGCTGTCGAGGCCCGGCACCTCCATCGAATCCTCGAGCTCCTTGCCGAATGCCGATGTGGCAGCGATGAGGACGAGAAACACGGCGATCCATGAGCCGATGACGACCCATGGTCTTCGGGCGGCGAAATGGCCCATTCGATACAACTGTGTGGACATGAGTACTCCCTCTGGTTGTCCATTTGCTTGAGTGCATCGTCTCGGAAGTTGCTTCTGCTGACATCGGGCGAAGGTCTTGAGATGCGTCAGCTCATCGGTCACATCAAGATTGGACTTTCGGCTGATTCACGCAATGGGGTACTCCGGTAACGTGGACGGTCTATGAGGAACGCATTGCGATCGTTGTGGCGTGAACCACGAGCCCCGGACAATCCCGGCATCCTCTGGTGGGACCGCTGGCTGGTGGTTGCCGTGATCGTGACGGCGATCTTGGAGGGCCTGTTGCGCGACGACCTCGCCCTGCCGGCACTGGGCATCGCCCTCGCCGTTGGGGTGGCGTTGACGCTGCTGTGGAGGCG
>JBDLJV010000152.1:0-5027 GCA_039714175.1 Actinomycetota bacterium | reverse complement strand
GCTCTCGCGAGAGCGGGGATCGTGGGAACAGAGATGTTGTTTCGGAACAGCAGCGGCGCTGCCCCCGTGCCCCCTCCCCTGCCGTCGAGGATCACATAGTCGACGCCTACCTGCAGAGCCGCGTCAAGATCCGCCTCGATGTGCTGCGCCGACAGCTTGAACCCGACCGGGATGCCACCGGTCCGCTGCCGCACCTCGGTGGCGAACTCAGCAAACTCCGCCGGCGTGGTCCAGTCCGGGAACCTCGCGGGCGAGAGGACAGGCTCACCCATCGGCACGCCACGCACCTCAGCGATCTCGGCGGTCACTTTCGAGCCGGGAAGATGCCCACCGGTGCCTGTCTTGGCTGCTTGACCGCCCTTGAAGTGGAACGCCTGCACATCGTCGATCTTGTCCCAGGAGAAGCCGAACCTCGCGGAACCCAACTCATACATGTACCTGGTCGACTCTGCCTTCTCTGCAGGGAGCATTCCTCCCTCCCCCGATGCGATCGCCGTGCCGGCAAGCTCCGCTCCCCGTGCCAGGGCGGTCTTCGCCTCATGGGAGAGAGAGCCGAACGACATATCTGACACGAAGAGAGGGATGTCGATCGTGAGGGGACTCTGCGCCGCGGGTCCAATCACAACGGAGGTCTCCACCGGAGCCTCCTCGAGAAGGGGCGGGCGTGCGAGCTGTGCCGTGATCACCTGGATGTCGTCCCACTTCGGGAGCTTGCTTCCGGGCACACCCATGGCCGCAGTCTTCCCATGCTCCCCGACCCGATCGAGACCGTGCCCGGCCAATTCCCTGATGTCCTTGACGTGGTGTTCGACATGGGAGCCGACGGGGTCCTGGAACGGCCCCTGATAGGCATCTCGGTCGTAGGGTTGAGGATTGCCGGAGGCCCACTCGGCAAGCTCATCGACATCGACCCAAATCTCTCCGTCGTCGACTCCTGAGGCGAACTTGTGGAGCGATTCAGCGTTGTTGTAGCTCGAGACCCCGGTCTCGTAGCGGTAGTCCCAGGAGTGAACGCCGCAGATGAGATCGTTCCCTTCGATGTGGCCATCGGCCATCAGCGCTCCGCGGTGCACACATCTTCCGTACAGAACGCTGTGGCCCTCACCATCGGGCCACCGAACAACAACGAGATCCACACCAGCGATGAGCACATGGGTAAGCCCGCCGGGTTCGATGTCCGCCCATCTGGCGATGTTTGCCCTGTGCATGTTCCTCCCGATTGAATGCTATTCCGGCGGACCGCTCCCCACTGGCTGCAGATAGCGGTAGCGGTACTCCTCCGTGAATCCCAACGACGCATACAACCCGAGCGCCGGGGAGTTCGTTCCAACAACCTGCACGAACAGTTCGGAGACATCCTGACTGTCTGCCCAGTTCGAGGCTGCGCCCATGAGCTGGGTCGCCACTCCCCTGCGGTGATACCCACGGTCCACGGCAAGCGAGAACACCGCTGCCCGACCCTCGTCTTGCACGACAACAGCACCACCCACGCCGGGAATCCAGACACCTGCACTTCGGTCGGCCACCCGATCGAGCAGACGCGCGAGCGTCTCAACGTCTGCTCCTGTTCGACCGTTGAGCGACGCAAGCTCCGAATGGAAATCGGGGTCATCCGTCGGACATATCCGAGCATCACCGATGCGTGCTGGCCACACGGGGCCCGACATCACGGTCGTCTCGTCGAGCGGTCCGAACCCCCACTGGTCGCGGACCGCATGACTCGTGTCGAAAGTCATCAGCGGTGTCTCGCGCACTACGAAGGCGATCTGGCGCTCATCGAACCAGGAGCGCAGTGCAGCAAGGCTCTTGCTGCTGACCACTGCGTCGCCCATGTCCCGTGCCGAGTTCACTCTGCGGCTGAGACCTGCTGTTGCTGTGACATGCCATCCGTCCACGACATCGGCCTCGTCGGCGGTCCATGTGGCGTACGACGCCGCTTCAAGAGCAGCAGTGTCACTCACGACTCGGTTGGCGCGAATCGTCGGAGTCCTTCGAGCAGTTCTTCCGGTGTCCGCTTCGGGCGCCCTTCGAGACTCGTGCATGCTCCATGCACGATCTGGGTGGCCAGTACTTCATCTCCCCGCATGATCCGCTGGCCGAATCGCATGGACACTCGTTTGACCTCTTCCACCCATGTCTCGACGATGAGTTCGTCGTTCTCGACGCCGGGCAACAGGAACTGCGTCTCGATGCTGACAACAACCACCTGGGTACCGAGATCAGCCATCTGTGTGAGGCTCCATCCCATCTCCTTGAACAGATCGATGCGACCCGTCTCGAAGTACTGGATATACACCGAGTGGTTCAGATGGCGATACGGGTCAAGCTCGTAGAACCGAACGGAGATGGGCGTGCGATGAGTCATGGAAGGAACGTAGTACAACCGGAGGAGCTGGCGTGAGGTCCAGTCTCCGCTGATTCCCTTCGAATGGGCTGGTAGCGTGCGTTACGACAGGGAAGGTGGCACGCAATGCTTTGCTCAGATGTGGCAATTCGTCGCGCGCCCTCAGATCAGGAGACGGTTCAATGACTGATGAACAACATCCGGGGGCACGGCACGCCGCGACGCTTCACGGCGACGTCGTCGGGTACAGCAAGCTGATTGCGGACAACGAGATCGAGACCTACAACACACTCCAGGTGCTCCGCGGCATCATCGAGGATGCATTGGAAGCACACGGCGGGATCCTTGCGTCCTTCGTCGGCGACGAATTCCTGGCGATACTGGATTCGGAGGGGGATTCCGTCCTCGCTGCGATTGAGATCCAGAGGAGTATTGCTCACCAGAACGATGGGCTGCCCGCCGGACGGAAGATGCGATTCCGTTTGGGGATCCACGCCGGAGACGTGTCCTCGGTTGATGATCGCTGGTACGGGGATGCGATCAACATCGCGGCCAGACTCCAAGCCTTGGCGGAGCCGGGAGGCATCAACGTTTCGCGGCAAGTTCTGGACGCTGCTGGTGATCTTCCCGTGCGGATCGAATCACTCGGCCCAACTCGATTGAAGAACATCCCGGAACAGGTGACAATCTACCGGATCATCAATCAAGAGGCAGATCAGGATGGCTCGAAGCCATGGCAACGCCGCGTCGTTCCACCCTCGGCACCCTCTCTGGCAATCAGCCCGTTCATGAACTACGGGGCAGAGGAGGACAGTCACTTCGCCGATGGGTTGATGATGGCGCTGGCCATCTCGCTCACAAGGATTCCCGGTGTGGACGTGATCAGTGGATTGGCCACACTCGCCTATCGGGACCAATCGTTCTCGTCCCAGCAGCTCGGCCACGAATTGGGCGTGCGCTACGTGCTTGAGGGGGCCGTACAGCGTGTAGGTGACAAAGTGCGCGTCCACACTCAACTGATCGACGCGACCGACGGCAAGATCGCCTGGGCTGATCGATTCGAAGCTTCGTTTGCGGACGTGTTCGCTGCACAAGATGACATCGAGCAGGCGATTGCATCTGCTCTCGATGCCGAGGTGCTCGGTCGCGAAGCTGCCCGTTTGTACCGATCGGACATCGCATCGGAATCCGTGGAGATCGTCTACAAGGGCCTCCAGCACCTCAGCAAGGGATCGCCCGAGGAACTGCTCCAGGCGACGGAGTGCTTCGAGGAGGTTGCAGCGCGCGAACCCGAATCGGCGACCGGGTTTTCGCTGGCATCACTTGCACACGTCTGGTTGGCGATGTTTGCCTACACGGATGACATCGAGGGCCACTACAAGCTCGCTGATCAGCACGCACGGAAGGCGAAAGAGCTTGGCGATCCCTCGGGAATCTCCAACACGGTGCTTGCGCACATGAGCGTGATGCACCAGGACTGGGATGGTGCGCTCAAGGCCGTCAAGAGCGCTGTCGGCATGCGGCCGTCTTGTGACCTCACGTACGGTATCGCCGCAAGCGTGATGCGGTATCTCGGGAACTGGGAGGAAGCCATCGGATACGCTGATCGAGCAACAAGGTTGAGTCCTCTGTTCGCCCCGTGGTACCGCAGCATTCGTGCGGACGCTGAATTCATCGGCGAACAGTACGAGTCAGCAGCGGACGGAGCTGAAAGCCTCGTCGCTCAGAACGAGCAAGACCTCAATGCGCTCTTGACACTCGCTGCGGCCCAGTCAGCTCTCGGTCGACGCCGACACGCCTCTGCTGCGATCGAACAAGCTCGACTGACCCAGCCCGGTCTCGACTCTGACGGATTGAGAAGTCTCCCGTACCGAGACGAGGCAGATCTCGACCGATTCATCAGTGCGCTCCAGGATGCTGGCCTCGACTGAGATCGGGATGGACTAGCCGAAGCCGTTCTGTCTCCATGCCTCATACACGACGACCGCTGCGGCGTTGGCGAGGTTGAGGCTGCGACCTCCCTGGGCAATGGGGATACGAAGCCTGTCCGTGACAGCACTTGAGTCAAGGACGTCATCTGGCAGCCCGTCAGACTCGCGGCCGAAGAGGAGAACGTCACCCGGTTCGTACGCAACATCTGTGTAGAGGCGTTCAGCATGTTGCGTGAAAGCAAAGACCCGTCGGGGTCTGACAGCATCCACGAAGCCATCGAAGGACTCGTACGTAGCGACGTCAGCGAACTCCTTGTAGTCCAGGCCTGCCCTGCGGAGGCGAGCGTCATCGATGTCAAACCCAAGCGGCTCGATGAGATGCAGCCGGCACCCCGTGTTGACGGTGAGCCGCATGAGGTTCCCCGTGTTGGGTGGGATCTCCGGCTGCCAGAGGACAACGTCGAACATCAGCTCTCCCCGCGCCGTGCCTTCTCGAACAGAAGAAGGAAACTCAGGGCGGGATCCTTCGACTGGATCATCTTGATCTTGTCCCAGTGCTCCTCAACCTGGTTCTGCATCCACTCGGCCATGTCACCGATGTTCATCCACAGGTACGAGTAGTTCTTGCGTGTCGGTGGCTTTGTGGCGAATACCATCTGGCGAACCCGTATCCCGGCGGGGAGGAACGCTTCGCCATCCTCGAGTAGCTCTTCGATGACAGCCTGTTCGGCTTCCGACCGTATGGAACCGAA
>JBDLJV010000151.1:0-5060 GCA_039714175.1 Actinomycetota bacterium | reverse complement strand
GGTCGATGATGTACGACCACTGGCTACGACCGGTGCTCCTCAAGGCGTATACGCAAAGGCACGCGCGATCGAGTCGCTCTCCATCAAGGACGCGGTCGCCTTGTCGGAGAACCCTGCACTGTTGGTCCTCGACCACGTGGAGGACCCCCGAAACATCGGTGCGGCCGCCCGGTCAGCGGTGGCCGCGGGGATGACGGCTCTGGTTGTGTCACAACGGCGGAGCGCACCGATTGGAGCAACTGCTTTCAAGGCTGCTGCAGGAGCACTCGAGGAGCTTCCGCTTGTGGCGGTGTCGTCCATTGCCGATGCTTTGAAGAGGCTCGATCAGCTCGATGTGTGGAGAGTCGGGCTCGCCGGCAGTGGCGATCGGTCGCTGCTGGGGCTTGACCTGCTTGAACGGCCGGTCGCGATCTGTGTCGGAGCGGAGGGCGAGGGGCTGAGCAAATTGGTCGCCGAACGGTGCGACGTGCTCGCGTTCATCCCGATGGTCGGCGGCACTGAGAGCCTGAACGCATCGGTTGCAGCAGCTCTTGCAAGCTACGAGGTCGCTCGAGTGCGAGGCTGGGTATCCTGACGGCTCTGCTGGCGTAGCTCAGTTGGCCAGAGCAGCCGCCTTGTAAGCGGCAGGTCATGGGTTCGAGTCCCATCGCCAGCTCAGCAGACGACGGACGACAAACGACACACGATTGACGACGGTCGTTTGTCGTTTGTCGTTTGTCGTTTGCCGTTAGAATCCGGGGTGATGGGGGAAAGAGACTTCGGAGACACAGTTCGCCGAGTAGGGATCTTCGCATGGTCCATGGTCGGCCTCATGCTGCTGGTCATGGCGGCCTTCTACGTGTTGGTCGAAGGGCGGGTGATCTTCGCCCCACTACTCCTTGCCATCGTGATCATCTACATCCTGAATCCGATGGTCAGCTGGCTTGCCGGTCGAGGGGTCCCACGCGTGATCGGGGCAATCCTCGGATTTCTCGTGTTCTTCTCAGCACTGTCCTTGCTCGCCGTCGTCATCTTCCCTGACATCCGGTCACAGACCGAGAGCTTCATCGAGACGTTCCCGACCCTCTACGACCAAACCGCTCAGGATCTCGCGAGGATCCTCGAGTCCGCTGGTTTCGAAAGCGTGGCGTTCCTCGGCTACGAAGAGTTGCTTGAGTATCTCAACGATCCGAACAATCGGAACACGATCATGTCGATCTTCTTCGATCAACTCGGCACCGTCACGTCGGGCATCTTCGAGTTCATTCTTGTCTTCCTCGTCGGACCGGTGGTGGCGTTCTACTTCCTCATCGATTTACCTCATGTTCAGCAACGGCTCGTTGACGTGTTCCCTGTGGGCCATCGCACGGAGGCAGCGCACGTCGGCCGTCAGCTGAATACGGCCATTGGAGGGTTCCTTCGGGGCCAACTGGTCGTGGCGGTGATCGTCGGTGTCATGATGGCTTTCGGCTACTGGATCATCGGACTCCAGTTCTGGTTGTTGATCGGCCTTGTTGGTGGCTTGCTGAACATCGTGCCGTTCCTCGGACCGTGGGTCGGAGGATTCCTGGGGGTCCTCGTTGCTATCACAACAGCGGATGTGCCGACAGCGATATGGGCTGTTGTCGTTGCCGTTGTCGTGCAGCAGATCGACAACAACTTCGTTTCACCGTCGGTGCTGAGGGCGACCGTACGATTGCACCCGGCCGTCACACTGCTGTCCTTGATACTTGGTGGAGCGCTCGCTGGCGTGTGGGGAGTCGTCGTCGCAGTTCCGCTTGTCGCCTCGATCAAGATCCTCTTGGGACACTGGTGGCGAACCCGCGTACTCGATCAGACCTGGGAGGAAGCATCCGAGGCGATGTTCGAGGAGCCAGAACCGCCTCGCCTGAGACGGACAGGAGAGATTCCAGTGGTGGAACGCGCTGAACAAGGATCGTCGGCCTCCGAGGGCGAGCGCGACTGAGGTGGCCATCTACGATCTGATCGTTCTGGGAGTGGTTGTCGCGCTCGTCGTGCGAGGGTGGCTGCGTGGCCTCGTGCGAGAAGCTCTCGAGATCGGCGTGCTCATCGTTGGTACGTTCCTTGTCTTCCGTCTGTCACCCCCAGTCGGATCGATCATCGCCGGTATGGCGAATATCCCTTATGAGGTTGCCCGAATCGTTGCTGGCGTGATCTTGTTCCTGGCGCTCGTGTTCGGTGGGGCTGTAGCAGCGAGATTGCTGTCCACGGCGCTCAAGATCGTGCCGGGCGCAACGCTCCTCAACCGCTTCGGTGGTGCTCTCGCCGGTGCGGTCTATGCGGGTCTGGTCGTCATCCTTGCAACAACGCTCGCTTCTGTTGCTCCCGTGTCGGCGGGTATGCGCGAGACGATCGACGGATCAGTGGATGCTTCAGCGGTTGGGCGTCGGATCGTCGATCCGGATGGTCCCATACAGCAGGCCGTCGCTTCGACGAGCGGTCAGGATGTGTATGCAACAGTGATAGCTCTGCAATCGATCGTCGGTGACCGGCTCGCCGCAGGCACGCTCCCGATCCCCATGCCCGACGTCGGTGATGCGGCTCTTGTGCCATCGCAGGTCGATGGCCAGCACGTGTTCGACGAACTCAACCGCGAGCGAATCGCTGAGGGGCTCGACCCGCTCGCGTGGTCGGGTGATCTGGCTGTTGTGGCCGTTGCTCGCGCGGGGGCTGTCTACCGATCCGGCATGTTGGCGCTTGATGATGACCTGCAGGCGTCACTCAGCGCACAGGGGGTCCCCGGAACGATCAATACGGACATGGTTGTGCTCGCAGCGTCGCCCGATGGCGTCGTCGAGGCGTTCCTTGACACCTCAAGCTATCGGGATGCAATCGTGGACAAGCAGTACCGCAAGGCCGGAATCGGTGTTGTCGACGGACCCTACGGCCTGCTCGCCGTTCAAGTTCTGGCGGGCTGAACCCTCAGTCTTCAGCTGAAGGCTGTTCTGGTTCCTCTTCTGGCTGATCGCTGACAGCTGACAGCTCTTCTGTTTCTTCCAACTCTTCCGTCGGTGTCTCGCTGTCGGTTGCCGGCTCCGCTTCGTGGGCCGCTGCTGCAGCAGCTACGGCCTTCTCGGATTCCTTGCGAGACGTCACAACGGCAGCGATCGCAGCCAGGATGCCAACGATCAGAACGCCTCCTACAACGAACCAGATCCAACTGATGCTCGAAGCACCGTAGGAAGAGGAGGCGAGGATCTCCGTCGCTCCTGTCAGGCCGAGATTCCAGACGAGCGTCCCGTCGGGAAGGACTTCGTCAGCGTTGCTCTCGGTAACGGTCCCTGGCATCTTCACGAATACCTTCGCAGAGAAGAAATCATCGGTCAGATCGCTCGGGTCGATCGGGAGCTCCTCCCCACCCAGATCACCCAGTCCGGCGGATGCAATCTCAGCGGCCAGCGTTGCGGACTTGTCGTTGTGGATGTAGGAGAACTCCGAGAAGAATTCCTCCTGTGCCCCACCGAAGTCCCACGTGGCAAGATCGTCGACGGCGGTCTGCACGCCGAAGTACGTCATGTCGCCCTCGACTCGCTGGATAGGTTCGCTCACGCCATCACCGAAGTCGGGCAGGTCGCCGATCATGTCGTCGAGGTCCCCGCCACCTTGGGTTGCGAGATCGAGTAGCTCCTCGTCGAATCCGATCTCGACGCCAACACCGGCTGAGCCATCCTCTGCAATGTCGATCCGGATGTTCGATTCGATCCGACAAGCGGACAACAGCAGCGTGAGAGCGAAGAAGGCGAGTACGTACTTGCGCATGGTGACCCCTGGTTGATGGTTGAGCCGATGGTAGGTGAAGGACGGGAGGATCCGGCGTCACCTACTGGACGATGATTGCCTCGTTCTGACCGAGAACGGTCGACGTGAAAGCCCCGGCGCGATCCGTTGACGTCGAGAGCACCTGATCCACCATCTGCGGGAACACGATCAGCTGTGGTTCGCCGGTGAAGTTCACAGCGACAAACATCGAGATCCCGTCGTGCTCCCGCTCGTACGAGAGCACGTTCTCGGCGTTCGTGTCGAGCATCGCGATGGTCCCCACGTGCAGCTCAGGCGATGTCTTGCGAAGGCGAAGCAATCGTCGGTACAGGGACAGCATCGAGCCGGGATCGCCGATCTGGTCCTCAACCGTCGTCGTCTGGTCAGAGAACGGCAACCATGGTGCAGCGGCTCCGGACGTGAATCCCATGCCTGCTCCGGGGTTCCACTGCATGGGCGTCCTGCACTTGTCCCGGTTGAGATCGGGGTACCGCTGACCCCAAGGATCCTGCTCAGATCCGGGAGGTATCGAACCGTCAGCAAGCCCGAGTTCATCCCCGTAGTAGAGGGTGGCAGTGCCCCGAAGCGTGAGGAGCAGGACCGCTGCAGCTCTCGCTCGATCCACGCCATACCGCGTGGCGAGCCGTGGCTCGTCGTGGTTGCCAAGAACATGACTCGGCCAGGCCCCGGTCGGGAGCGCCTTCTCCTGCTCGACGATCTTCTGGCGGAAGCTCGGAGCGGTCCAGTCACTCCAGAGCAGGGAGAAGTTGTACGGCTGATGGAGCTGGTCGAGATCGGCGCCGTAGTACTTCGCCCACTCGTCCCAGTCCGATTCGTGGATCTCACCGACGGAGTACCGGTCGTCGTACTCATCGAGCACTCTCCGGATTCCTCCATGTGCCGTGTGGATATCGGGGTGCGCCTTGTCGTGGATGTGATCCTGCACGTCGTAGTGATGCTTGACCTTCTCTCCCGCTTGGAGGCCCTCGGACGGTGGATTGCTTTGCATCTGCGGGTCCTTCATCATGAAGTGCGCCACATCGACGCGGAAACCGTCGATGCCACGATCGAGCCAGAACCGGAGCGTGTCGTGCATGGCCGATTCGAGTTTCGGGTTCCGCCAGTTCAGCTCGGGCTGTTCCTTGAGGAATGTGTGGAGGTAGTACTGGTCGGTCGGCTTGTCGAACTCCCACGCCAACCCACCGAACATGCCGAGCCAGTTGTTCGGCGGTCCACCCTCGGGTGCCGGATCGGCCCACACGTACCAGTCACGCTTCGGGTTGTCGAGCGAGGAGCGGGAC
>JBDLJV010000150.1:0-5093 GCA_039714175.1 Actinomycetota bacterium | reverse complement strand
CTGCATCCCCCTCCTGGCTCGCAAGCTCGCCCGTCCTCCCACAAGGGGAGGACACGTATGCGAGGAGAACGAAGCGTGGACGTCAGGCGGAGCGGCGGATGGTGTCGGCGAGCGCCGTGGTGGATCTGCTCGGTTCGGATCCGTAGTCGTCACGGAGTCGACGTCGCGCAGATTCGAACTCGACGATGGCATCCGCCGGGCGGTCACATCGGTACAGCGCCGTCATCAACTGGAACAGCAGGCTCTCCCGTGTCGGGTGCTCCATGGTCAGCCCCTCGAGTTCGGGAATGAGATCCCGATGCCTTCCGAGATCGAGCTGGACGGCTATCCGATCCTCAACTGCCGAGATGCACAGTTCCGTGAGCCGGCGGATCTCGGGCTGAGCGAACTCGGCATACGTGAACTCGGCGTAGGGCCTCCCGTGACACATCGCCTCGGCCGCGATCAGCAGCGCCTCAGCTTCGTCCAGCTCTTGAGCCTCCCTGCACTCCCGCCCCATGTGCACCAGGTCCTCCACGATCCGGACATCGAACTCATCAATGCCAAGATCGAGCCGGTACCCGGGTGACCGAGACTCGAGATGCTTTGGTGAGTCACTCCCATCGGGCTCCAGCTCAGACCTCAGGTGCGACATGATGACGTGGAGGCCATGACGGGCGCTCCGTGGCGGGAACCCCTCCCACACACAGTCGATCAGCATGTCGGTGGGAACGATTTCACCCAACTTGGTCAAGAGGACGGCAAGCGTTGTCCTGACCTGTGCCGTCAGGACCGGAGCGTCTCGCCTGTCGTACGAGAGCGTGACCGGACCCAGCGCCCGCACGAGGAGCGTCTGATGAGCCATCTCGATTCTCCCGTTGCCTCCGTACATGTCCACCGTATCAAGAACGGCACCGGCACGATTGCTGTTTCTCCCTGGTGGGATCTGGAGGGTCCGAACGCCGAGGAACGAACCCTCCAGAGCTATCCAATCAGGGCAGATCGACGTTCAACGTCTCCGTGTCTTCTCCCCTCAGATCCTGCGTGAAGACCAGCAGATCCGCCGGATGCGGCTCACGGGTGGACATCGTCTCGATCTCGGTTGCTATCGATCCATCAGCTTCAAACCGCTCAACGAGTTCGCCGGAGAGTCCGTCGCCACAATCCGGCTCTACTGGTCAGGTGGGACGCAGTTCGGCTTGGCGCTTTTTGGGGAGCGACTCGAAGACGAGCCTGTAGGACTCCTCGATGAGCTCATGAACCTCGTCCATCGGGACCTCATCGACAAGATCGACGGTGATCCAGTGGCGCTTGTTCATGTAGTAGCCCTCGCGGACGAAGTCGTACTGGGAACGCAACGCCTCGCCGTCCTCGGGGTGCACCTTGAGTGTGACGAAGTCACCGCCCTCGATGTTGACGAGCGCGAACATCTTGTCTGCCACGCGGTAGACATTGGTCTGCTCGCCGAAGGTGTTGTCCATCGTGGCCGCTGGCTGTTCGGCACACCACGCGCACACTTCGTCAATCATTGTCGGCAAGCCGTGCTGGGAAGCCGCCCTTGGCAATCGGCCCCCAGGATTCCATCGTCAGCCGGATGAGGCATTTGCCCTGGCCCACCATCGCCTGTCGATACTCGTCCCAATCCGGGTGCTCGCCGGAAATCACCCGGAAGTACTCGACGAGCGGCTCGACAGCGTCCGGCAGATCGATGACCTCGGCCGATCCGTCGACATGGACCCACTCTCCGCCGAAGTCATCGGACATCACGACCATCGAGGCGACGGGATTCCGACGGATATTGGCGACCTTGGCCCGCTCCGGGTAGCTCGACACCACGATGCGCCCCTCAGTGTCGAGACCCATCGTTACAAGCGACGACTGCGGCCGGCCATCGCGACGCGTGGTCAACAGCACGCCGTGGTGCCGTGGCCTGATGAACTCCTCGAGTTCGGTACGTTCCACGAATCGGTTGGTCGCGATGCTGGCCATGGTGGTTCCCTCGTCGGTGATTGGCACGATGCTCGTGTACTCAACACAACGACGCAAGTCGGCGGGTGCTCAAGGTGTGCATCGCAATGCCGATATTCCTCACAACAGCAGGCTACCCGAGGAATCGGTTAGCCTTAATGTCAGTAATTGCGGGTCGTGTGACCTCGGCAGGAACGGGGGATTTCACCGGCCCGGGCCAGGAGGGAAACGTGAAACGCGTTCTTTCAGTAATGACGGGGGTACTTCTCCTCACCGCACTCTTCGCATCGGCAGCGATCGCGGCTCCACCAGCAAGCGACTCGTGCGCAACCATCAAGAGTGGCGACATCGTCGACAGCGCAGGGAACCCGATTTCGATCGGTTTCGACGAGTTCGGATACAACTACCAGGCGCACATGTTCAATGGCACCTACGACAGCTCCGATCGCAAGATGGATGGCATGTATTGGGGCCAGGAGGGCGACTTCGTTGACGACAAGCTCATGATGAAGTGGTCCGATTCATGGCTCGCCAACGTCGACTGCGACGGTGACGGCAAGCTTGATCGCGGCCTCGTTGATGGTGTTGTGAACGGTGTCAGCATGGGTTGGCTCACCAACCATGTCGTCGGCGACTACACCGATGCAGACGGCATCGTCCAGCACACCAGCGAATTCATCAAGATCGGTTGGGTTGGACCCGAGGCTGGCGACCTTTGGGGTCAGTACACGATCATCCAGGAGATCTACAACGACTCGGGCACCGGCGAGCACGGACTGTTGTCCAAGATCGCATCGCCCGGATTCGGCCAGAACGACCACTGGACCGCGATCTAGCGCAGTCCACCAGACCCAGTCGAGGGGTTGGAAGCATCTGCTTCCAACCCCTCTTTCGATATCTGAGATACGTGTTCCGGGGGCCGTGGCCTCAGGCCGACTGGAGCACTTCGATACCGCGGGTTTCGAACACGTCGACGAGTTCGCCCCACCGTTCGTCCGAGTAGCGCTCAAGGCCGAGCTTCGGCTGTTTCCCCTCGATGATGTCGATCTTTGCTTCCCCCATGTTGTGATAGGCGAGCAGGTGGATGCGATCGTGGCCCAGTTCATCCAGGAGACCGACGATGGCATCGATGTTGGCTGGTGTGTCGGTGAAGCCAGGGATCGCCGCCATTCGGAATTCAACGGGATACCCACGAGATACGAGGCTCGCAGCGTTCTCCGTGATCCTGTCAAAGCCTCCGCCGAGATGCTCCCGATGAAGGTCTGCGTCAAGGATCTTGAGATCGAAGTAGATGAGATCCAGCATGCGGAACGTCTCCTCCCAAGTAGCCCAAGGGAACGTCCCGCAGGTCTCGATGTTGGTGTGGATGCCTGCGTCCCTGCAGAGTCTGAGAACACGATCGAGGAAGGAGTGGTGGAGAGTCGGCTCACCGCCGGTGAACGTGACCCCACCGCCGGAGCTCTCGTAGTAGGGCCGATCGGCAAGGAGCTTCTCCACGAGTTCATCCGGCGTGAGACTTTCGCCGACCACCCTGAGTGCGTCGTACGCACAGGCCTCAACGCACAGTCCGCATTGCTCGCAGAGGGACTGATCAACCCGGTACCCCTCAAGCCGGATTGCGCCGTTCGGACAGACAGCCAGACATTCGAAACTCTCGGTACAGCGCTCTGCGTAGAACGCGGTGACCGGCCTGACATCCTGGGATTCCGGGTTCTGGCACCAGGGACACTGCAGCGAGCAACCTTTGAGGAACACAAGTGACCGGATGCCCGGCCCGTCGTGGAGCGAGAAGCGCTGGATGTCGAAGATCGGAGCGGTTGGTTCCATCAGGCCCGCTGGCGGGTGCGGTCGATCAGCTCCTGTTGCATCCCCGGGGTCAGGTCAACGAAGTAGGCGCAGTAGCCCGAAATGCGCACGAGCAGGTTGCGGTGGCTCTCGGGGTCCTCCATCGCCTCCTCCAGGATCCCTGTGTCGAGCACGTTGATCTGAACCTGCATGCCTCCCTGAGCGAAGTAGCCGCGAACCAGACCCTCGAGCGTGGCCCTGCCCTCCTCCCCCTTCACCGTTACCGAGTCGAACTTGACATTGAGGTTGATGCCGTTGCCGAAGCGACTGTGGTCGAGCTTGGCCACGGAGTTGAGCGAAGCAGTCGGTCCGAGCCGATCCGAGCCGTCCACCGGGGCAAGACCGTCTGCAAGCGGGCGGCCTGCCAACCGACCTGACGGCATCGCCGCCATCTGCTTGCCAAAGCCCTGGTGCGTGGTCATCGAGTAGAAGCCGGGCATCCATTGCCCGCCCCGCGTATTCGTATGCTGGGAGACGCACCGGTCAAAGATCGAGATGACCTTGTCTGCCAGATCGTCGACGAGCGGGTCGTCGTTGCCGAATGCAGCGATCTTGAGGGCACGAGCACGCATCAGGTCCTGTCCGACGAAGTTGGTGGCACAGGCGTTGGCGACCTCCTCAAGCGTGTACTCACCATCCTGGAATACGAGCTTGTCGATCACTGCAAGTGAATTCGCCAAATCGGCCACACCCACACCCTGGATGCCCGAAGCGTTGTATCTGGCCCCGCCCCGCGTGGAGTCTGTGGCGCTCTCGATACATCCCCCGACGAGCAGCGATGACAACGGCGTCGGAAACACCTCGGCATTCGTCGTCTCGATGGCGTCAAGCGACTGCTTCATATCGACAAGCCGCTCATCGGTCACTTCCTCGAGTCGTTCGAGGAGGTCGGCCGTGGACTGGATGTCGCTCAGCCACGGCCGCTCACGAACCTTGTCCCGTTTCATGCGACGCCCGCCCCCGAGCAGCAGTTCGAGGCTCAGAGCGAGGTTGAAGATGGCGGCATCAGAGGACGTGAAGCTCTCGCCCGGCACTGCGGGCTCCACACAGCCAACGGTTGCGTAGTCCCATGCTCTGGTGGGATCCACACCCCTTTCGACCATCGCAGGCATGATCGCATCGTCGTTGTACAGAGCCGGAGAACCACCGCCACCGGCCACGACCTCCATGACGCGCCGCACATACGCCTCGTCTGAGCGGGAACTGATCCGGGCATGCCAGTTGGGCTGGCGGGTCTTGAACCCGTCCATGACATCCAGCAGCAGGTACGTGAGTTCGTTGGTGCAGTCATCTCCGTCGGC
>JBDLJV010000149.1:0-5197 GCA_039714175.1 Actinomycetota bacterium | reverse complement strand
TCAATGTCACGAACACGCGTTCAGCGCTGGGCAATTCTCCTTCTGACCATCGGCCTCCTGGCCCTTGTCCCTATTGCCGCGCTCGCCCAAACCCAGGCCGATGTCGACAAGGCAGAGCGTGACAAGCAGGTCGCAGCCGCCCGCCAGTCCCAGGCGTACAAGGACTACCAGCGGGTCACGACGCAGCTCAACGAAGCCGTCGTCAAGTACGAGAAGCTCTGGGCCGAGCGCGAGCAGATCTCCTACCTCATCGAACGAATGGAGACAGCGGCAGAGATCTATCAGCAGCAGGCAGCCGAGCTTGAGGATCGGGCGAAGAGCATCGTCATCGACGCCTACACGTCCGGTCAGCGGAACCTTGTCGGGTCAGCCTTCAGCGCTACTTCGATTCAGGATCTCGTAACTTCCCAGGCACTCATCGGGAGAGCAACCGAGCGGGAACTGGCTTCGCTTGACAACCTCGATGCTGTATCACGCCAGGCGCAGCGAAGCTCCGCGGAACTCGATGTTCGCCGCGCAGATGTTGCCGCGAATCAGGACGCAGCGGCCCTCGTCGTCGAGGACATTGCCGCGCTCCAGCAGGAGCAGTCAGACATCCTCGCAAGAGCCGACGCGAACCTGAGGACGGCCATCGACAACTATCGCGCAGAGGTCAACGAGAAGGCCAAGGAAGACGCACGGATCCAGCGTCAGCAGGCGGAGAAGTCCGCGTCGCGTCCCGGTGCCGCCGGTGGCGCGCCACCTGCGGCAACCCCCGGCTTCGTCTGCCCCGTTCAGGGCGGCGCCTCGTTCATCGACTCGTGGGGGTTCCCACGTTCTGGTGGGCGCACACACAAAGGCGTTGACATGTTCAACAAGCGGGACACACCGCTCATCGCTGTCGTCGATGGTCGCATCAAGTTCTCGAGCAACAGCCTCGGTGGCCTCTCGACCCACCTGTATGCCGACAACGGGACGGTGTATTACTACACGCATCTCGAGAGACACCCCACCAACATCAAGTCCGGCCAACGGGTTACCAAGGGCATGATTGTCGGCTTCCTCGGCAACTCAGGGAATGCTCGTTATACCTCCCCGCATCTGCACTTCGAGATACGCCCGAACGGCAAGGCTGTGAACCCGTACCCAACTGTGCGCTCTGCTTGCTAACTTGTCTCCTTCAAGGAGCAAACAATGACACAGCATCGCCGACGGATCGACCAGGTCATGGATCCGTCCTTCACCGAGAGCCTCGAAGACCTCGAGATCGATGATCTCCGATCCCGTCGAACGACGTGCGACGAGCTCGACACCGAGCTGTCGTACTACCGGAGGATGATCCACGGCCGACTGGATCTTCTCAATTTCGAACTCCGCAGACGTAATGGCGAAGAGACGCGCTCGCTCATCGAAGCCCTCCCCGAGATCCTCGCCGACTCCCCCTCCGGTCGAACATCGAATCCCCTCGATCGCGAACTGTCGCTCGACCTGCCGGATCTGGCTGGCAGCGGCAAGCGCCACGTCGACCAGGCACTGAGCGATGGGTTCCTCGCCCATCTGCCTTCCATCGACGCCGACGAGCTCGAGAGCATTCAGAGCGTGCTGACCGAGACCGAGCAAACCGTGTCGGAACAGAGACGCGCCGTGTACGAAGCACACGACATCATCACCGCCGAGATCGCGAAGCGCTACCGAGACGGCACTGCAAGCACCGACGAGTTCCTCCCGGCGACCTAGTGCTTTTTGCGAGAGTCCGATCCGGACTCGCTGAGTCCTACGAGCAGGCCTCGGCCATCGCTCTCGATGACTCGGGCAATGTGCTGTTCTCATCTGGCAAACCGGACAGGCCGCTCTTCTACCGATCTGCCATCAAACCGTTCCAGGCACTCGCAGCAGCCCGAACGGGGTTACAACTACCGGATGAACATCTCGCCGTCACCTGTGCGAGCCACGGCGGCTACCCGGTCCATCTCGCAATTGTTGAGGCAATCCTCACCGACCACGGACTGACCACCGGTGATCTGCGGACAACACCGGACCGCCCCCTCTCCCCTGCTGCCCATGTTCTCCAGGTCTCGAGGGGCAACGTGATCAAGGAGTCCCGTTTCCACAACTGCTCCGGAAAGCACGCCGGCTGGCTCGCCGCATGCTCCGTGGCCGGATGGGACACAGGGACATATCTCGATCCCGACCATCCACTCCAGCGCTCCATCGTCGAGGTCATGCGAGATGTGAGTGGCATCGACCCCGAGCCCCTGGGCGTCGATGGATGCGGAGCACCGACCCTCCGCGGCTCGGTTCGCGGACTCGCCAACGCATTCGCCCGGCTCGGCTCGGACGCTGAACTGGCACCGATGGCACAGGCAATGCGTCGATTCGGGCCTCTCACCGCCGACAACATCCGATGCGATGGGCGGTCGTCTGCCTGGTGGGGTGGACCCCAGAAGGTGGGCGCCGAGGGATTGATCGGCATGACCCGAAACGGCATCACAATTGCTGCCAAGGCTCACTCGGGCAGGCCAGAGGTGGCGGTAGCTGCAGCCCTCACAACGGCCAGGAGGATTGGAGCCCTTCCCACCGCTGCCGAGGAAGCGCTCGCGGATCAGTTGGCGCCACCCGTCGTGGGTGGGGGCAGGCGGGTCGGCACCATGGAGTTGATCGAAGCGTGAGCTTGAACGATGCGTGGGACACATTCCCGGATGATCAACCACCTGTTGCCCCCCACATAGGTCCGTTCGCCCAGCGGCCCTTCCTCGAGGCAGTGTCGAGCAACAGCCAGCGCACCGACATCCAACTGCATATCGAAGTGTCTGACCACGGCGGTGCCGCTGTCACGTTGTCAGACGGCATTGTCGAGTTCGCCGGTGAATCGGGCCTCACCGACTATCACACACCCGTCGGCGAGAACGGTGTGGAAGATCTCATCAAAGCACTACGCCGGTTCGCCGACACGCCGTTCCGGCTCGACTCGTTGCCCATCGAAGCTTCACGTCCGATCGAGGATGCGCTGGACCGCGAGGGAATCCCCACGACGATTTCCGAACACGAATCAACCGCCGTCCTGATGCTCCCGGACAGTTACGACGGCTGGCTTGCGTCTCTCGGCAAGAAGCAACGTCACGAGGTGAGACGAAAGCGAAGACGGTTCGCCGAGGAGTTCGGGGAGATAGTTCTCGAACGCCACACAGGAGATGCCATCGATGCCTTCTGCACGATGCATCGACTCTCTGCGGGCGAGAAGGGTCAGTTCATGACGGGTCCCATGCAGGACTACTTCGCACAACTTCTCGATACCGCCGGTGCTTCGATTCACATGCTCATGTGCGATGGAGTTCCACGAGCCGCAGCCTTCGGATTCGAAACCGACGATGGCTACTACTACTACAACTCGGCGTACGACCCCGCAGCTGCCATGGCCTCGCCAGGGATCGTTCTCTTCTCGTCAATGATCGAGACCGAGATCGAACGCGGCGCGTCCATATTCGACTTCCTCAAAGGGGACGAACCGTACAAATACCGCCACGGCGCCGAGCCACGGCAGCTGTTCATGATCACGGGACGAACGCCATGATCTCGAAGGTGGCCTACGTTGCCATGCACTCGTCACCACTCCTCCAACCCGGAGTCGGTGACGCCGGAGGCATGAATGTGTACCTCGACCGTCTCTCCCGAACCATGGAGCGTCGAGGCATTGACGTGACCGTGTTCACCAGGCAGTACTCGTCAGACATCCCCGAGGTGGTCGAGGTGCTCCCCGGCTACCGCGTTGTGCATGTCGCTGCGGGACCGATCGACCGGATCGCCATCGGGGAGATGAAGGAGTACGTCCCCGACTTCGCCGCCGGCGTCCTCGCCTGGATCGGCGATCGCGGGCGTAGCTTCGATCTCGTCCACAGTCACTACTGGCTGTCAGGCCGAACGGGCGTGCGGATGAAGGACGCTCTCGAGATCCCCCTTGCCAACTCGTTTCACACACTGGGGAAGGTCAAGGATGCCGCGAGACATCCAGACGAGAGAGCTTCAAGCCAGGAACGTCTCCTCACCGAGGCGGAGGTCATTGCCCAGTCGAGTTGTGTGATCGCTTCCACGCCATTCGAGTTCGAGGACCTGCTCGAGCACTACGGGGCAACCCCGGAACGCCTGTGTGTCTCCGCTCCGGGGGTGGACCATGACATGTTCAAGCCCACCGCCAGGCAAGAAGCGAGATATCGCCGCGGATTCGGCGATGAGCAAATCGTGATGTACGCAGGCCGCATCCAGGCACACAAGGGCACGAGCCTCGCGGTTGAAACCTTCGCCGAACTGGTGAGCGGACGGGAACGGGATATCCATCTCCACATTGTCGGCGGGGCAAGCGGCCAGCAGGGACGAGAAGAATTGGAACGATGCAACGCTCTCATCGAACGACATAATCTCGGTGAACGTGTTCGGTTCTTCGACCCCGAACCCCATGGCACGCTCGCCGAGCACTACAACGCCGCCGACGTCGTGATCGTCCCGTCGCGCAGCGAATCATTCGGTCTGGTCGCTGCTGAGGCCCAGGCGTGCGGAATCCCGGTAGTGGCATCCAACGCCGGAGGCTTGCCCTATGTCGTCAATGCTTCGGAGTCCGGCCTGCTCGTCGACGAGAGCGACCCGCGAGCATTCGCTACCGCTATCGGGGCGATCATCGATCATCCGTCATTCGCCGACCGACTCTCTGAAGGGGCTGTCGAGTTCAGCCAGAAGTTCTCCTGGGACGCCACGGCCACCCGACTCCTTGAGCTCTATGAGGGCATCATGGAGTAGAGCCGACACCCGACACCCGACATCCGACAGCGCGAAAGAATCTGGCGTTGAAGTTGCTCACAATGGGTTGTGCACAAGGGGCTGTGGATAGCTGTGGATATGTGGAGAACCCGGTGGCCCGTGGGCGAGGTGCAATCAGTTGCAGCGAGTTGCGCGACGTCCTCAACGATGTGCGCGAAAACCACGGCTATCAGCCCCATTGAAGTGACCCCCGGGACACCCTATGTTGCAGATCGAAGGCCCGATGTGCCGAAATCCAAGTACCTCGTTCGGGGAAGTGCGGGGCAACAGGATGGAGGTTCGTCGGGCCTTCCTTCAGGTTGCAGGCCTCAGGCGTCAGGTTTCAGATCTCCCTCTATGGTTCACGCATGCCTTCCGTCACCGCACTACAGCTTCCTATTGACTGGACGATCTTCGGGTGGCCGGAGAC
>JBDLJV010000148.1:0-5277 GCA_039714175.1 Actinomycetota bacterium | reverse complement strand
TTTCGATACGGTGGATGAGTGCTCTGGCTTGGTCGACCTCCGTATCTGCGTTGGATCGGAGCTGGCGTGCTCATTGTGGCCGCTCTCGCCTGGGATGCATCCGGACGGGCAACCGAGCCCTTCCCTTTCGCCGCAACAGACCTCGCTCGGGGTCAGCCGATCACGCCTGATGTGATCGAGTGGCGCCCCACCGCTGTGGGATCTCTCATGATGCCGGATCTGACCGCAGCATCCGCAGCGTCCACCATCACGGCTGGTGACCCGATTGTTCCGTCGCTCCTGACCGGCCCCGTGACACTGGACGGTGACGTATGGGCAGTTCCCATCGGACTCCCCGTGGGACTCCAACCGGGATCGAGTGTCCGGCTCGTCTTCCAGGACGGGACCGCAACGGGAGGTGTCGTTGTCCAACCATCGTCCGAGGACTCACTGGGATTGGTGACGGATGGTCTCGTCGCCGTCCCCCGTACCGACGCGGACGCTGTTGCCCTGGCTGCATCAAACAGCGAGATCGTTGTCCTTGTCCGACCTTGATCAGACGACGTATGCGGCGAATGCGCCGAACGTGATGCAGTACAGCCCGAACGGGGCGAGTCCGACGCGGGTCAACAGCCTCAGGAGAATCGCTATCGCCGCGTAGCCCGACAGACCCGCAACGATCACACCCACCCAAACACTGGCAGGAATCGACTCACCCGAAGTCAGCACCTCGACAATCTCGAGCAGGCCTGCACCTGCGATGACAGGGATGCCGAGAAGGAAGGCGAACCGGGCGGCTTCAGTGCGGTCCATGCCTCGGGTGAGCCCGGCTGAGATGGTCATACCGGATCGCGAGATACCCGGGATCAAAGCGAGGGCCTGGGCGAGACCCACAAGCAGGCCGTCGAGAGGGCCGATCTCCTCGGTCCGTCGGTCACCGAGCCGTAGCTGCGTCGTTGCCAACAGAACGACCCCTGTGGCGATCAGCATGAAAGCGACCGTTCGAGGCTCAGAGATCAGTTCCTCGATCTTGTCCTCGAACAACAAGCCGAGAGCGACGGCCGGGATCGTGCCGATGACAATCAGGGTGATGAGCTTTCGCGCTGGTCGGTCGAACTTGGCCATGCGGGCAAGATCGTCCCTGTAGTACATGACAACGGCAGCCAGTGTTCCGAGGTGCAGCATCGCATTCGTGGCGAGATCTGGGCCCGGCCGGTCGAGAAGAGCAGGGACCAGCACGAGGTGACCGCTCGACGATACGGGGAGGAACTCGGTGAGTCCCTGGATGAGTCCCCAGATGATCGCGTCGAGCATCAGACTGATTCCTCTTCGGGTAGCTCAGTCCGGGGAATGGCGACGCGGGCGATCCTGCGGATGAAGTGGTGTACGCGCTTGAGGTTGGCCATGACATCGGTTTCGAAGCGATACACGGCGACGCGGTTCGGCTCGTCCACGATGAGACGTTCGGACTGGCGATCGAGCGCTTCGTCCTCATACTCGCGGATGCTGGACTTCATCTTCTTCGCCGACCTGGCAGATGCCTCATCCTTCTGCGTGAGGGCGATGAGTGCCAGTTCCAATGCCTCGACCACGGACCGGTGATACTGCTCGATCAACTCACGGGTTTCGGTGCTGACTTCGATCGAAGCCTCCATCTTCTGGCGTCCCAGCGTCACGAGGTTCGTCTCGACGATGTCACCAATGGCCTCGATGGCGTTCGTGGCAGCGAAGAGGTCCACGAGCTCGGCACTTTGGTTCTGATTCAGCTTGATCTGGGAGATCTCGCCGAGGAACTCGATGATGTGACCGTGGAGCACATCGACCTCGTCATCCCTCGTTTCAATCTCGGCCATCGTGTCTATGTCACCGTCGAGGATCGCCGGGAGGATGTCGACAAGCATTCCTTCAACGCGGCGAGCCATCCGGAGCATCTCCATCCGTGCCTTGGCCAGAGCGATTCCGGGTGTGCGAAGCAGACCGAGATCGAGGTACTTCGGCTGGAGATCACCGGCTCCCGGCCGGTCGGGCGTGATCCTTGTGATCAGCGCTGCAAAGGGAGCCACAAAGGGGATGAGAATCAAGGCGTTGATCACGTTGAAGACCGTGTGCGCGTTGGCAATCTCCCTTGGAACACCACCGCCGACAGACTCGACCCATGACGCGAGCATCCCTATGAACGGGAACCAGATCACGACGCCCCCGGTGTTGAAGACGAGATGGGCCATGGCTGCACGTTGAGCCTCGCGGGGCTTCCCAATGGCAGCAAGGAGCGCGGTAACCGACGTTCCGATGTTCGCACCGAGAACGAGCGCAATCCCTGCTTCAAGAGTGATCAGGCCCTGGCCAGCGAGCACGATCACGACACCGGTCGTCGCGGAGGAAGATTGCACGAGCGCCGTGAACGCAGCTCCGACCAGGATGCCGACCAGCGGTGTGGCAAGAGCCTCCATCGCATCGATGAACGGCTCGTACGTACGGAGCGGCTCCATGGCATCACCCATCACGACCATGCCGAAGAACACCATCCCCAAGCCCGTGATCGCCGTTCCTTGGGCTTTTCGGCGCTCGCGCTTCGCAAGCTTCGAGAAGACGAACCCTCCAGCCATCAGCGCCAGGGCCCAACTCGTGACCTTGAACGCGATGATCTGAGCGGTAATCGTGGTTCCGATATTCGAACCGAGGATCACCGGAATCGACTGGATGAATGTCATGAGTCCCGCCGTGATGAACCCCACGAGGAGCACGGTCGTGACTGAGGAGGACTGCACAACGGCAGTTATTCCTGCGCCGGTGGCCAGCCCTGCGAATCGATTCGACGTGAGCCGCTCAAGAACGCGCCTGGCACGGCCGCCGACGATCAGGCGCAGCGCCTCGGTCATCATGTCCATGCCGATCAGGAAGAGAGCGAGGCCACCGAATAGACCGAAGAAGAGAACGCTCCACTTGATCTCCTCAGGAGACTCTGCAACGACCTCCGCGACCTGGGCGAGATAGATCATCACTGGCCGTATGCCGACGAGATCCGGAGTTGCTCGGCGATCTTCACGTTGACCAGAGCCGGAACTCCTGCATCCTCGGCACGTTCAAGCGCCGGTCTGATCTCTGATGGATTCTCCACCAACTCACCATACCCACCAAGGCCCTCGACGATCTTCTCATACGCCCTGAATCCGATATCGGAGAGGTGAGCGCTACCGGGATGCATCATTCGATGGATCACCTTGATGTTGTTCCATGCGCCGTCGTTGCCGATCACACCGACGACAGGGAGTTCGTGACGGATGAGTGTGTCGTACTCCATGCCGTTGAAACCGAAGGAGCCATCGCCGTATACGATTCCGACACGTGTGTCCGGTTCGACGGACTTGGCTGCGAGAGCGAATGGCGCACCCACTCCGAGACAACCGAACGGTCCCGGATCGAGCAGTCCTCCCGGTCGGGATGTCTGGAGCCACTTCGCCGTTGTCGAAACGATGTCTCCGCCATCGGCCGCGACAATCGAGTCGGCACCGAAGAACTCGGCAACCTCTCGAGCGAACCGTTCTGGATGAATCGGATCGCTGTCGGACAGGGACTGCTCATGCGCGGCCTCCTGCTTCGCCTTCTCGGCTGACCTGATCTCGGTCGTCCACTCGGGATCGTTCGACTTCCCCAGATCGCTGAGTCTGTCGACAAGCTGTGCCACCAGAGCGCCAGGGTCGGCGACGACGCCGACGTCGGCATCACGATTCCATCCGACCTTCGAAGGGTCTGAGTCGATCTGGATGACCTTCGCGTCCTGATTGATCTTCTTGCCGAAGCCCGTACGGAAGTCCCAGTCGACACCAAGGGCGAGGATGACGTCGGACTCTCGTAGCGCTGCGCCTCTCGCGCGATTGCCGAGGTACCGGTGCCCGAATGGGAGGGAACCTCGTGCAAGGCTATTCAGATATGTGGGCGCCTTGAAGGAGGTGACGAAAGCGTCAAGCGTGTCGGGGAAGTCCGGTTGTTGGGTCCACCGAAGTCCTGTTCCTCCGAAGACGACAGGGTGCTCGGCATTCTTCAGAAGATCAACGATCTCCTCAAGCGTCTCCTCGGGCACACCGGCAGGCCGATTCGCACGGAAGTCGCTCGGCCACACGATCGCATCCTCATCGACGGTGTTCGCCGAGATATCCCAGGGTGTATCGAGGAACACTGGACCACCGCGGTTCGAGAAAGCATGCCGGGCAGCCATGGCAATGTATTCGGGATACCTGCCGGTGTCCCAGGCGGTGTCTGACCATCGAGTGATCGATTCGAAGAGCTTCGGGTGGTCCATTTCCTGGAGTCCGCCGCGCAGATCCTCGGTCGTCGGGTGCCTCCCACCGATGAGGAGCATGGGCGAGTTGGCGAAGTAGGCATTTGCCACGCCGGTGACAGCGTCGGTGACGCCCGGGCCTGCTGTGACGAGAGCGACACCCATCTTGCCGGTCAAGCGGGCGTAGGCATCCGCTGCATGGGCTGCAGCTTGCTCGTGCCGGACGTCAACAACATTGATGCCCTCCGTCACACATCCGTCCATGATCGCCATGATGTGTCCACCGGTGAGCGTGAAGACAGTGTCGACACCCTGGGCCTTGAGCGCCTTGGCGATCACTTGGCCACCGGTGATCTTGGCCATGTCTTCCCTCCATCTGCTATGACCCACGCACAGTAGACGGTTGGCAGATGGCAAGGAGCCATCAGCTGTCCGCCGTCAGCAATAGCTTCCGATGACCGACTTCCGAGAGCGAAGCGCTCCGGTATCCGGATCTAGGAACCTATTGGGCATACTTTTCGTCCTACCCTTGTTGCACATCTGACCAACCCAACAGGAATTCCATGTTCAAGAAGAAACCGAAAGCCCGCAAGCTCGCCCACGTAGGCGAGATCGATGAGCTCACCAGATCAGGCAAGCCTGTCCTCGTCGACTTCTACCAGGTCGGCTGTGCGCCGTGCCAGGTCATGGATGGCATCTTCAACGAACTCGCCCGCGAATACGGCTCTTCAGCCCATGTTGTGAAAGCTGACATCGGACGGATGCCCGATGCTGTTGGCCGATACAAGATCCGCTCAACACCAACCATGGTCCTCCTCGCTCCGGCCAAGCCGAAGAAGGCCAAGAAGGGCACCAAGCGCCAGGGCGGCAAGCTCTCGAATCAACGCCCCGTCACCCAGCGCTGGCGTGCATCGGGTCTCGTCAAGAAGGACCAGCTGACACGCCTGCTGGAGTCCAACGGCGCTCGGAAGGTGACGAGCGCCTGACGGCCGCTCGCCACCGGTATTACGTAGTACGTA
>JBDLJV010000147.1:0-5301 GCA_039714175.1 Actinomycetota bacterium | reverse complement strand
CCCACATTGGAGGAGCGAGAGAGCACGTCTTCGACGGGCATCCAAGCGGGATTCTGTCCGTGGTCCTCATACTCGAACTCACCGATCGTCACGGTCTTGGGGGTATCGATCGGGGTCTTCGATGTCACGACTCCCTGATCGATCGCGGCTGCGACGGTGATCGTCTTCAGCGTCGAACCGGGTTCGTACACGTCGGCAACGGCTCTGTTGCGCAACACATCGGGTGAGACCTCAGACCGATCGTTGAGGTCCAACCCCGGCCAACTCGCCATTGCGATCACTTCACCGGTCGCCGGGATCATGACAACCACGGATCCACCGATCGCGTTCGTCGTCTGTATCGCCCTGACCAGGGCCTGTTCCACGGAGAACTGGATCTCGCGATCGATCGTCGAGACGATGTCCGAGCCTGCGGTCGCCGGCTCCAACAGTACTTCGCCCTGTGGAATTGCCCTGCCAGCCGGATCGACCTCGACGATGATCCTGCCGGGGCGCCCAACGAGCTCCGAGTCGAACGTCTTCTCGAGTCCCTCTATGCCCGAGTCGTCGTCATATCTCACAAGCCCGATCACCTGACCGGCCACCGAACCGGCGGGATATACGCGAAGAGGTTGATCGCGATAGAACACACCGACGATGCCTGCCTCGTCGACTGCTGACTTGATCGCCTCCTTCGATGCTGCATCGACCCTCATCGCTACTTCGGCATACCGGCGGCCGGTGTCTCGTCCTGTGGCGAACTCGTCGTGCAGGTCTTCGAAGGATTTGTCCGAGAAGGGTGCAAGCACGGTTGCGGCGACGGCCGGATCGTCGAGGAACGTCGGGTCCACGACGACGTTGTACCCATCGATCGTCATCGCCAGTTCGATTCCGTCCCGATCGTAGATGGTCCCCCTGGGTGGATCGATGGATCGTTCCCTGATGCGTTGATCGAACCCGATCTCTGCGTGGGCGATCGCTTTCGTTCCCTGTAGGTCAAAGAGTCGGTATCCGATCCCGCCCCACGCGAGAACGAAGACGAGGCCGACAAGAAGGAGACGTAGGTCGCCCCTCTGCCAGATGCGGGGGCTCATCGAAGCGCCGTCACGGTCGAACGCTGTCCATGGCTCGGACCGGGGCTTCGGAGGAGATCAACGAAGCATCACCGACGAAATAGTCCACAACGATCGTTACCCGCTCCGCTGGATAGACCAGACCGATCCGCTGCGCCTCGGTAGCGATACGCAGGGGATCCTGAAGACCGGCAAGGTCGTAACGAAGGTCGAGTTGACGGGATTCCTCTGCCGATATCGAACGTTCGATGCGGTCGAGTTCGAATGCTGTCTGGTCGAGAGATATCCGTAGGAAGATCATCGCGAAGAACAGGGCGACAACGCCGAGCACGAAGAAGGCCAGGGGGAACACACGCGGCCCTCCCTCGATCGAGCGACGGTCGGCCCTCGTCGATGACCGCTGCTCCCCGTAGGGGATGGCTTGGGCTGTCATGCCACACGCTCCCCGACACGAAGCACGGCGCTTCGTGCTCGTGGGTTGCGACCGATCTCTTCGGCCGAGGGACGAATCGGCTTCGTGGTCAACACCCTGAAGTCGGGGTCAGCGCCGCAAACGCAGATCGGCAGCTCAGGCGGGCAGGAACATGCCTCTGCTCTCGAGACAAAGGCCCGCTTGACGATGCGGTCCTCGAGCGAGTGGTAGGCCATCACCACGAACCGACCACCTCTCGCGAGTTGGTCGAATGCGGTGTCCATGAAGTCGCTGAGTCCTGTGAGTTCATCGTTGACGGCGATTCGGAGAGCTTGGAATACCTTTCGGGCAGGATGACCCGACCTTCTTGCAGGTGCAGGGACTGCCTCGGCGACGCACTCGGCGAGGGTCGTCGTGTTGTCGAACGGACGCTGCTTGACGATCGCCTCGGCGATCCGGCGAGCGAATCGTTCCTCGCCATAGCGTCTGAAAATCGACGCGAGGGCCTGTTCGTCCAGACCATTGACAAGGTCCGCCGCACTCGTGGTCGCATCGGGACCCATGCGCATGTCGAGCGGACCCGATCGGTGATACGAGAACCCACGGCTGTCCACATCGAGTTGGTGGGAAGAGACTCCGAGGTCACAGAGGATTCCGTCGACGGTGTCAGGGAATCCACCCTGACCGAGGATCGTCCCGACATCACGGTAGTTCCCCTCGACCACGGAGAGGCGCTCGCTGTCCGGTGCCTCAAGAACAGCATCCGGGTCACGGTCGATACCGACAACGCGAACAGATGGATATCGGTCAAGGAGCGCACGACTGTGCCCTCCTCCACCGAACGTACAGTCGACGATCCATCCGTGCTGTGCCGGCTCCAACCACGAGAGTACTTCGGTGACCATCACCGGCTCGTGGTAGGTGTCGTTGTGTGATGTGGGCTGATCCATGGTCAGCCCCCCGGAGCGCTGGCGCCAAAGAGGAAGCGGGCGGAGTAAGGGGCCTTCCCGATGGCATCCGGGGGACTGACCGCGAGCCAGCCCACAAGATTTGGTCGATTCGTTTCTGTGTCATATTCCGTCCTCCGACAGCACCTCCTGGATGTCGGCGTAGTACTCGTCTGCTACCGCAGCAACGTTGTTCCAGGTCTCCGTGTCCCAGATCTCGACACGGTCTGCAACCCCAACGACCGTGACATCCTTGGAGAGCCCTGCGTACACCCTGAGCGGTTCGGGGATCTGACATCTTCCGGTCCTGTCGAGCGACTGGTTCGACGCCGAGGCGAAGAACGAGCGGGAGTAGTTCCGTGCTCTCCGGTCGGTCCGCGGCAGCTTGAGCACCTGTGCTGCTTCGTCTTCCCAACGGGTCATCGGGAACACATAGAGACACCGCTCCTGTCCCTTGGTCACGACACAACCGCCTTCGAGCCCAACGCGAAATTTGGAGGGCATCACTACCCGTCCTTTCTCGTCAAGCGAATGGCTGTACTCGCCTAGGAACATGTTCCGGTCTCCATCATCATCACGGGGATGTCTCCCACAGACCCCCACTATGGCCCACTCTATGCCACTTGTCAACACAATCGACCCACTGGGAGCGATGGACGACAGACGATGGACGACAGATGACAGATCTGAGTCCCAGCAAATCGCTCGCCGAGCGTCTACCGTCTAGAACCAATCGGTTTCACAGGAAGGCCCACCCATGCACGTACTGGTCGCCACAGATGGATGCAGCGATGTCAACGACGCTGCCAAGTTCGCCCACGCACTTGCCGGCTCCGACGGTTCCACGACCGTTGCGACGATCGTCCCGGTGCCACGCCAGCTCGTCACGCAGTTGCGTGAGCAGTGGGGAGATCAAGCCCCCGTGACGGTTGACGCCGACGCTGAGTACGTCGGTGCACCAGGTGTGGGAGGAGGCATGGAACGGAGTTTCCCCGGTGACGACGCGCTCGTCGATCAGTATCTCGGCAACAAGCGCGTCGAGTACTGCAGGCCCATCACAACAGCCATCCGGGAACTTGGAGGCGCAGCGGAATCCATCTCACGAGAAGGAACCGACATCGCCGGCGGGATCATGGTGATCGCCGCAGAGATGGAAGCTGACGCGATCGTCATCGGTACCCACGGCGTGGGAAAGTTCCAGGGACTCCTTGGATCCACCGGAGCCAAGCTCGTACGTCGCGCCAAGCGGCCGGTACTAGTCCTCAGGTAGGTCAGAGAAACCACCCTCGGAGGGTGATTGACCACCCACCGCGCCAGTGCGATAATCGGCCAACAAGAAGGACTCCATGAAGATTGCTGGCTACGTACGACAGACACCGGGTAGAACCGACCCGGACACCGCATTCGCACAGAGCGAACGCGTGCGTCGTTGGACGCTCGACACCGCGAATGAACTGATCGCCATGTGCCAGGACCACCACAGTGCAACTGCTCCAGCTGAGCGACCCGGGTTCGGGGCACTCCTCGACCTTGCGCGATCTGGAGCCGTCGACGCGGCCGTTGTTGCCAATCTGAGCGCGCTGTCGCCCGACAAGATCACCCAGGAGATCATGATCCAG
Organism: Actinomycetota bacterium; assembly: GCA_039714175.1. Classification (GTDB taxonomy): domain Bacteria; phylum Actinomycetota; class Acidimicrobiia; order Spongiisociales; family UBA5794; genus B3-G11. Next base: position 1,271 of record JBDLJV010000147.1, on the reverse strand, counting down.
GATCTTCGGAGGGCAGGCGCAACGGTCATCGCAACCGATGAGACCGACCTTGAGATTCTCCGATCAGCCGAAGACGACCACACCCGCATGCTTGTGCGCGACGTTCTCGCGAAGATCGCTGACTACCGGGATGTCTTCGGCCTCTCCGATGAAACCGATCCGAGTGTTCTGCCGACTGCCATCGCCGACATCACCGACACGTCCACAGACGTCGTGATCGAGCTTCGTCAGCGGGGCGGCTGAAGGAAGAGCAAAGACGAAAGAGCATTCGTTCTCTTGTCTTTGTTCTCTGTTCTCTGCTCTTAGAACGACAGCGCGGCCCAGGTTGCCCTGCCGAGGGCGAATGGTCTGCCAGCGGCGACAACCGCTGATCCGCTGACAAGCTCGCCGTCGGCATCGAGCACGATCATCACGATGTCGACACCCTCGACTCTGCGGTCCTCGATGTCGATAACGATGGGATCGGGCATGTCCGGATTGACAAGCTTCGCGGCGGCCTTCACAACAGCGGCCTCAACACCGCCTTCGCTCGACATCGCGGCCTGAGAAGCTTCTGCACCGTCCGTGGAAGCAACCGTCACCACGATCCCCGAGCGTCCCTCCTCAACTCTCACGCGATCGATCCTGGCGATGGTCAGTTCGGGCGCAGGCTCGTCCTCAATGGTCTTGGGTCGCGGAACACGAGGTTCGATGAACGGAGGCAGATCATGAGGCTCATCAGTGGTGCCCGCGGCAAGCCCCTTGTCGGTGATGTCGATGATCGACCCTTCGATGTCTGAGTCTTCGACCGTGAGCACGTCCACACCTCCGGCGTCCTCGCCGGATCCCGCCAATCGCTGGGGCTCCCCCGGCAGCCTCGTGTCGGTTCCGAGCCCGTGGGAACTCAGAACGCGTCGAATCGCTCCTCCAACCGCAGACTGGTCTGCCCCTTCTGCGATCCGGATGCGAAGTCCGGCTGGAGAGTCCTGCGACCCGTCGAATTCAGCGCCTTCAACGCCCGGTATTCCCAGCAAGTCGTCGCGCAGTGAACTTGCGACCACGATGCCTCCTTGTACATATGAATCAAGATGCCCTTCTCCAACGAAGATACGAAACAACGTCGCTTGAGGCAAGGGTCATATCCGGTTGTCCATAGGCAGTAGTCACCCTCCACTCCATGACGTTGCGATCAGGAACCGGGAGGAATGGAGGCCTCTTCCACCATCCATCCGGCGCAAATGCGAACAGCGCACCGACGGCCGTCGGCCACAGGTACGGTCGGATGAGGATGG
>JBDLJV010000146.1:0-5377 GCA_039714175.1 Actinomycetota bacterium | reverse complement strand
CTCCGTGACGCTTGCGATCGGCCCCGAAGGCGGCTTCACCGATCGTGAACTCGAGTCGGCTAACCAGATGGCGTCCCTCCCCACCAACATCCTCCGCACCGACACCGCTGCCATCGTTGCGGTCGCAACCGTGCTCTCGCTTTCCTCTTCCTGACAGCTGACGGCTGATAGCTGACAGCGAGGCGTAGCCGAGCGATCGGGCGCCAACGCCGCCCTTCTTCCTGACAGCGAGGCGCAGCCGAGCGCTCCGGCGGCAACGCTGCCCGAGAATTCTTGCCACGCTGCGTGGCATCGCAGTACCATGGAGTTACGGAGTGGAGGAGGAAGCCCAAATGGAGTACAGCGTCCGGGTCGGTGAGCGGCTCAGAACGATCAGACTCCAGCGCGGGATGTCACTCCAGGATGTTCACCGCGCCACGGAAGGCGAGTTCAAGGCTGCGGTTCTTGGTGCCTATGAACGCGGAGAACGCAGTCTGTCGCTTCCGAGGCTGAAGCGGCTGGCAAGCCACTACGAAGTGCCGGTGAGTCAGCTCCTGCCCGAAGAAGACACCTACGACGTCTTGCCCGTGGCTGAAGGTGGCGTCACCATCGATCTCAGGCGTGTTGATACGCTCGACCCGGAGACGGCCCAGGTCATCGATCGGTTCCTCCAACGTATCCAGGTCCAGCGACAAGACTTCAACGGCAGGGTGCTCACGATTCGGGCGTCGGATGTTTCACTGCTCTCGATGATGCTCGATGTGTCCGACGCTGATCTCGTCAGCAAACTCGCACGCGAAACGCCGACTCCCTGACGACGCACCAGCAATGAACCCCGTGGCTACCAAGGGTGTGGCTATATACTCTCGGTGCGTTGCTTACCAGCCGAATCGCCAGGAACCAGAGGAGCTAGGCCTTGACCTATCCCCCCGATACTGAAGCGAGAGTGCGCGTCCCCTCCAACCACCTGATGGTCGAACTATTGGGTACACGGGATGTGCATCTTCGACGCGTCGAAAAGGCATTCCCCAAGGCGCGTCTCGTGGCGCGCGGCAACGAGATCGATATCACCGGTGAAGAGCGCGAGATCGCCCTTGCGCACACGGTGCTCGATGAACTGCTCGTCCTCGTCCAGGAGGGACAGAGCCTCGACGCTGATCGGGTTGACCGCGTCATCGACATGGTCCGTTCCGATGTTCCGAAGCCTTCCGGAGTGTTCACGGATTCGATTGCGGTCGGTCGTGGCAAGGTTGTCCGCCCCAAGACGCTCGGTCAGAAGCGCTATGTCGATGCAATCAGGGAGAACACGCTCGTCTTCGGCATAGGGCCAGCGGGTACAGGCAAGACGTACCTCGCCATGGCGGCAGCCGTGGAAACACTTCTCACCGGCGGTGTGCGCCGCATCATCTTGTCGCGTCCAGCCGTTGAGGCGGGGGAGCGACTCGGATTCCTCCCCGGAGATCTAGCCGCCAAGGTCGATCCCTATCTCAGGCCACTGTATGACGCCCTCTACGAAATGCTCGGACCTGAGCAAACGGGTCGCCTGATGGAACAAGGAACGATCGAGATCGCTCCTCTGGCCTATATGCGAGGCCGTACGCTCAACGATGCTTTCGTAGTTCTCGACGAGGCACAGAACACCACGCCCGAACAGATGAAGATGTTCCTCACCAGGCTCGGATTCAATTCCAAGATGGTCATCACCGGTGACATCACGCAGATGGATCTCGGCGACGGTCGCCCCTCCGGACTCAAGATCATCCGGAGTGTTCTTCACGGCGTCGACGGTGCCGGGTTCGTCACATTGACGGGGGACGATGTGGTTCGTCACCGGATAGTGGCAGCGATCGTTCAGGCCTATGCCAGATACGAAGAAGAGCGGAAGGACCGCTCATGAGTGACTGGATCGTCGACAACAAGCGCCTCGTGAACGCAGGGATTCTGCTGCTCACCGTCTTGTTCGTCTCCGCGATCCTCGCGATGGGTTTCGAATCCGACGCCGAGGTGCCGCCGGAGCTCGCCGAGGGACAGCCTTCGCCGCAGACCTTCGTTGCAGATCGATCCATCGAAGGGATCCCTGATCCTGACAAGACGGAGGCTGCAAGGACAACCGCCGAGAACAACGTGCCTGCTCCGTACACGATCAATCAGGCCACGAACCAAGGCGTTCTCAGCGCCATCAACGCCTTCTACGCACAACTCGACGACGGGGCACTCGAGCCTCCACCGGTTGTACAGACAAGCACGGTTCCCGATCTGCGGGGCATGACCGAGGCCGAGGCGGAGACCGCCGCTGCTGAAGAGAACCTCGTTGTGACCACCGTGCTGATCCTCGAACCGACAGATGAGGCTGACGACGGCACGATCGCCGAGCAGAGTCCGTCCCCGGGAACCGAAGTAGACGAAGGGTCGAGCATCGATGTCGGTCTCTATGTTCTCGGTTCCTCGTCCACGACCACCGGAGAGACAACGACAACGGTCCCGGACACGACGACCACGACTCTTGCACGTCGGGACGTTGAGACCCAGGTGCAGGACCTCATGCAGGTTCATGCCATTCTCACGGAATCGACGGTCAGGCAGTTCGTTGACCTCTACGGCAAGGATCTCGATCGAATCGCAGCCGGCGAAGCATCGGTGTTCCCACAGATGCAGGCCACCTCCATCGAGTGGGCCACCGAGGAACTCACAGAGGGGATTCGTGGATCCGGCGAGTTGAACGATATTCAGAACAAGTATCTGAACCCGACCACCCGACCTCCGCTGTCGATTTTTGGTCTGACCGATGACGACCTCGATGAGACCCACGAAGCCATCGCGAGCCTCGTCGCCCGCAGGCTCCAGACGAACGAAACAGTCGACACCACGCAGTGGGAACTCGACAAGCAGACGGCGCGTGACAACGTCGAGGAGCAGACGACGAGCTACGCCGGCAATGAGACGATCGTTGAGAAGGGAGAGCCGCTCTCATCCGTTCAGGTAACGGCAATCCGTTCCCTCGGTCTCTATGAACCTGAAGCCACCACCGGTGTCCCGCTTGGTGCCCTGATCCTGTTCGGCATCATCAGCATCCTCATCGTGGCTTTCCTGCTGGAGCGCACCTCGCCGCGTGCCTTCGATCGGCCGCGCCGTGTCGCGCTCATGGGCATCATCCTGGTTCTGGCCGCCGGAGCTTCACGCATTCCTGAGATCGTTTCAGGGTCGGACCACACGATCGGGTACGTCATTCCTGCGGTCGCCATAGGTGTCATGGCCGCAATCCTCTTCGATCAGCGCATAGCGCTGCTCCTGGCAATACCAGTCGCCGCCTTCACGGCGATTTCGACTGGTGACATCGCCTTCACCGTGTACGCAGGAATCGCTTCGGCGATCCCTGTCGCCTTCGTTTCAAGCGTTTCTACACGATCCCAGCTCCGACTCTCGGTGTTCGGTGCTGCCGTTGTTGCTGCGCCTGTTGCTGCGGGACTCGAGTATCTGTTCTCAGAAACCCACACGGGACTTGCCGCGTTCCAAGCCGGTACGTGGGCATTCGTTGGTGCAGCCATTGGCGGCTTCATCGGGCAGGGCATCGTATCGATTCTCGAGAGCGCGTTCGGCGTGACGACATCGATGTCGCTCCTTGACCTGCTCGACAGGAACCACCCAGCGCTCCAACTCCTCGAGGAACGGGCGCCCGGAACGTTCAACCATTCGATGCTCGTGGGTTCCATTGCAGGCAAGGCAGCCAGAGCGATCGATGCCGATCCGCTCCTCGCACAGGCAGCAGCCTGGTATCACGACCTCGGGAAGACCGAGCATCCTCAGTATTTCGTGGAGAACCAGCTCGGACACAACCCCCACGACGAGATGCCCCCTGAGGAATCGGCAGACATCATCCGCTCTCATGTGTCCCATGGTCTCGCGCTCGCCAATCAGTATCGGATTCCTGAGGACGTCGCGAACGGGATCCGGATGCACCATGGCACGAGTCTCATGCGCTACTTCTATCACAAGGCGCTGACACAGGATCCGGACGTCGATCCCGAGATCTTCCGGCATCACGGCGTCAAGCCGATCCGTCGGGAGATGGCGATCGTGATGATCGCCGATGCAACGGAAGCCGCTGCGCGTGCGTACGCCCAGAGCGAGCAGCCAACCGAAGAAGGTTTGACCAAGTTGGTTGACACGATCGTGACCGAGAAGCTCGACGACGGACAGTTCGACGAGTCATCCCTCACGTTCGGCGAGCTGACGATGATCAAAGGCATGGTCGTTGATGCGCTCTCGGCGTACTACCACGCCAGGATCGAGTACCCAGATTTCCCCGAAGCGCCCGAGCCCGAGGGGTCATGAACGTCGACGTTTCCGGAACCGAACGCGGAGACATCAACGCTGGCGAGATCGGCGATTTCGCATCGGCGGTTCTTGAGCGGGAAGGTGTCGACCCGGAATCTGCCCTGTCCATTGCGTTCATCGATGAGCAGGAGATTGCCCGGCTGAATGTCGAGTACATGGGAAAGGAGGGTCCGACGGACGTGCTTTCGTTTCCCATCGAGGACGCCCGACCGAACGATCCGCCGCGGCGTTCCCGGGGAGGCCCGCCACTCGAGTTGGGCGACATCTTCATCTGCCCAGCGGTCGTCGAATCGCACGCTGCCAGCTTTGGCGTATCGTTCCGAAGCGAACTACACCTGATGGTGGCCCACGGCGTGTTGCACATCTTGGGCTGGGACCACCAAACTGAGACTGAAGCCGAGGCTATGGAAACAAGAGAAGTCGAACATCTGGCAACGATCGGACTGGAACGACGATGATCATCATCGGTTGGATCGTCGCGCTCGTACTCATCATCCTCGCCGCTGTCCTCCGTGCTGGTGGAGCGAGCTTGATTCGCACGCCACGTGCCGATGCATTGAGGGACGCGAGTGAGGACACACGCGGCGCAGAGACTGCTGCTCGTCTGCTCGAAGACCGGTCCGAGATCCAACCGGCACTCGGTACAACGATCACGGCCCTGATCGTCCTGGCTGTGATCCCATTGACGTGGGCCATCACGGACACCCTCAGCGGGTTGCAACTCGGTCTGGCCCTTGTTGCCATGACGATCGGCTTGCTTCTGGGTGTGGACGTCGTTCCTCGGTGGATCGGTAGGAACCGTCCCGGATCTCTTGCCTACAGCCTCGCTTCAGCCTTGTCCATCGCGATAGCGATCGGCGCGGCGGCAGGAGACCTGATCGCCGATCCCGATGAGGATGATCTCGCGGAGGATTCGGATGCGTCTGATGCAGAGGAGCGAGAGCTGATCCTCTCGGTGCTCGAGTTCACGGACACGATCGTGCGTGAGGTCATGGTCCCGAGGACCGACATGGTGACAGTTGCCGGTGCAGCGTCAACCGATGATGCCGTCGACATCGTTCTG
>JBDLJV010000145.1:0-5419 GCA_039714175.1 Actinomycetota bacterium | reverse complement strand
GGATGGCCAGGCGCAACGTCGTCATCATCGGAGCAGCGGGACGGGACTTTCACAACTTCAACACCCGGTATCGGGATGATGAGAGTGTGAATGTGGTGGCCTTCACGGCCGCCCAGATCCCGGATATCGACGGACGGCGTTACCCGGCATCGCTGTCGGGACCGCTCTATCCGGAAGGTATCCCGATCGTTGCCGAGGAGGACCTGCCTTCGCTGATCGTGGAGCGTGCCATCGACGAATGCGCCTTCTCCTACAGCGACATCTCGTATGACCACGTGATGGGGGTCGCTGCAATCGTGCAGGCCGCCGGTGCATCGTTCACGTTGCTCGGCCCTGACGACACCCAGATCAAGAGCACAAAGCCGATCGTGTCCGTGTGTGCCGTACGCACCGGAAGCGGAAAGAGCCAGACCGCCCGGAAGGTCGTGGAGTTGCTGATGGCCAAGGGCCTCAAGGTCGTGGCCATCCGCCACCCCATGCCGTACGGCAACCTCGCACAGCAGAAGGTGCAGCGATTCGCCGAGATCGCGGACCTCGCGAAGCATGAATGCACGGTCGAAGAGATGGAGGAGTACGAGCCGCACGTTGTCCGCGGCAACGTCATCTACGCGGGTGCCGACTACGAGGCGATCGTCAGAGCGGCGGAGAACGACCCCGATGGATGCGACGTCATCGTCTGGGACGGCGGAAACAACGACTTCAGCTTCTACAAGCCAGATCTCCAGATCACCGTTGTTGACCCGCACAGGCCGGGTCATGAGCTTTCGTACTATCCCGGCGAGGTGAACCTCCGCACGGCAGACGTCGTCATTATCAACAAGATCGACAGTGCCGACCTCGATGACATCGAGGAGGTACGGGCGAACATCGACGCGGTGAACCCCGACGCGACGGTCGTCGACGCAGCCTCGACCCTTACGATCGATGATGCGTCGATCGTGCGCGGCAAGCGAGTGCTCGCAGTCGAGGACGGCCCGACGCTCACCCACGGAGGGATGAGGCTCGGGGCCGGGATGGTGGCAGCATCCAAGTACGGCGCAACCGAGTTCGTAGATCCACGGCCCTGGTTGGTCGGCAAGCTTGTCGACACGTTCGAGACGTATCCCGAAATCGGCGATCTGCTGCCGGCAATGGGCTACGGCGAGGAACAACTCGCTGATCTCGAGGCGACGATCAACGCTGTCGACTGTGATGCGGTGGTCATCGGCACACCCATCGACCTGTCGCGCATCGTATCGATCGACAGGCCTCACACGAGGGTTCATTACGACCTCCAGGAGATCGGCCAACCCGATCTCGAGCATGTGCTCGCGGATTTCGCCCGCGGTGTCGAGCTCACGTAGCTCGAATCCGCATGATCAGGGACGATCGGGAGCATTGGAACAAGCGGTTCTCCGAACGCCCGTGGGTCGGGGAACCCTCTCCATGGCTCGTCAGGAATGCCGACCTCCTTGGTGATGCGGGGAATGCGATCGATATCGCTGGAGGCACCGGCCGTAACGCGCTCTGGTTGGCGCAACTCGGGTGGAAGGTCACCGTTGCCGATGTGTCCGATGTTGCGATCGGGCTCGCTCAAGTCCGCGCCGAGGAGCTCGATGTAGCGATCGATACGGCACTCGTTGATCTGAACACGGAGTCCGTGCCAGAGGGCCCATGGGACGTGGTGTTGTTGTTCCACCATCTGCACCGTCCACTGATCGGGAATCTCATCGCCGCGCTGGCTCCCGGCGGGCTACTCATCGGAGCGTTGGCGACAGTCAGGAACCTCGAGCGCAACGCAAGGCCACCGCTCCCCTACCTCGTGGACGAAGGGGAGACGCCAGACCTGTTGCATGGCCTCGATCTTGTGAGGTATGAGGAGGGATGGCTGGATGACCACCACGACGCCAGATTCGTGGCCAGACGACCGGGCGGTTCGTAGACGATAGCGCTCCGGTAGCTGGCCCGGTCTCGCCCACGTCGTGATCTGACTCTCCATTGCGATCCGAGGCCGAGACCTGTCAGGAGCTCGGAAGATGGAAGCCGACTCGGCCTCCGGGACCGGGTTCGGCCCAGATGCTCCCATCCAGGGCCTCGATGAATCCTTTGGCGATCGCCAGACCGAGGCCGGATCCGCCCGTGGTGCGGCCACGCGCCGGGTCATCTCGCGTGAAACGGTCGAACGCGTCCTCAACAAATGCCGCACTGAATCCGGGACCGTCATCGATCACACGTACCGTTGCTCCCTCTCCCTGGCGGATCTCAACGACAACCGCTGATCCCTGTGGGGCGTACCGAATGGCGTTGTCGAGAAGATTGCGCATGACACGGCTCACGGCTTCGGAGCCACCGCTTGCAATGGTGCGGTCATCTGCATCGAGTTCGAGGGCTACGTCGGCAACCGCTGCGACGGGGCTGAGGACCTCGATGGCTTCGTCAGCCAACTCGGTCACGTCGATCTGGCTACGTTCGACCTCGATCGATCCTTCCTCGAGCTTCGCGAGGAGGAAGAGGTCGTCGACAAGCGAGCTGAGCACGGTGATGTCGCGGTCCATCGCCCTCAGGTAGCGGTCGGGGTCTGGCGCCAGTCCATCCTCGAGTGCTTCCGTCGCTGCACGCAACGACGCGAGAGGAGTTCTCAAGTCGTGTCCGATCGCAGCCAGGAACCGTCTGCGCGCCTGCTCATCGGAACGCCGCTCCATCTCTCGTTGCTCGAGCATCGAAGCCATCTCATCGAATGATTCGGCAACTGTTCCGATCTCGTCCGCCCGCATCACGCCGGTACGAGCCGTCAGATCCCCTTCGTGCACTCGACGCGCTGCAACAGCAGTTGCTTCAAGATCCCGTGTGAGCGTCCGGCTCACGACCGCAGAGAACACGAACGCCGTCGCACCTGCAAACACCAACACGATCACGACCAGTCGCAGATCATGCGGTGACAGGAACATCTGTTGCGCAGCGATGAGGATCGCAGCGGCAGCAATGAGCAGACCTGAGATCCCCACGATCTGCACGCTCCGACGGATCGAGTGGGACCTCACCGCGACGGTGCGGACTCCAAGAGCCCCCGCCCCTGCGATCAGAGCGACCGCAGCGAAAATCAGGGCAAGCTGGGTGCGCTCTTCCCCGGAAGGCTGCATCAGGATCTCGAATGCGACCAGACCGACTACAACCGCGACGACGAACCAGGCTGCGGCTTTCACGATTCGAACCTGTAGCCGACTCCCCAGATGGTTGTAATCCATCGGGGTTCGTTCGGATCTCGTTCGATCTTGCGTCTGATGCGCCGGATATGCACGGTCACGGTGGACGGGTCCTGCCACTCGGATGACGATCCCCACACATGGTCCAGGAGCTGGCCTCTCGAGAACACCTGTCGTGGTGACGCTGCAAGGAACGCCAGAAGATCGAACTCCTTGGCTGTCAGATCAACCGGGGTCCCGTCGACAATCACTTCCCTGCTTCGCTCATCGATTTCCAGACCATCGAAGGAGAGGGGTTCGCTGTCCGTCTCACTCACGTGGCGAACCGAACGTCGCAGGACCGTTCGCACCCGTGCCGCGAGTTCACGGGGCGAGAATGGCTTCACGACGTAGTCGTCCGCACCAAGCTCGAGACCGAGAACCCGATCCGTCTCCTCGGTGCGAGCCGTCAGCATGATGATCGGGACATCGGTCCGTTTGCGGAGCTTGCCAAGGATGGAGAATCCGTCGATCTCAGGAAGCATGACATCGAGGACGATCAGATCCGGCTGTGTGGATTCCGCGAGCTCGAGCGCAGCTCTGCCGGCCGCCGCTTGATGGGTCGTGAAGCCCTCTCGTTCCAGGTAGCTGCACACGACTTCGCGCACAATATCTTCGTCGTCGACGACGAGCACGACTCCTGCATTCTTGTCCATGGCAGCCATCGTACGGCGTGAGTCGGGTTCGGCAACGCAGTTGCAGACGAGTTCACCGTTTGTTCACCAGTCGTTCCGTACCCGTTCAGATTGCTCCGTCATCGTTCTTCCTGTCGTCAGAGCGGCGACACACGGAAGAAGGAGCGCATATGCGCAGAGCATTATTGACAGCCTTGATGGTGGGCGCACTCACAGCAGTCTCGATCGTCCCGGCCTTTGCCTCGAACGGCAAGTCGGAAGACAGCAACGGTCGGGCGGGAACCGAGATAGAGGTCACAGTCCTCAGCACCGGGCTGACATACCAGTCCATCGCCAAGGCCGACCTTCCAATGGAAGGGCCGTTCCAGCAGCTGATCCCGACGGCTGACGGACTCGTCACCGAATTCGGTCCTGGAGACCAGGGTTACGTCGGCGGGCGCTGGTGGCTCGATGCCAACGGCAATGGCCACATGGACGAGGGCGACGCGTTCTTCCTCTGCCCACTGCTCGGGCCCGGCTACTAGACGAGTCCCAATCGCAGCGAAACGGGGTGGCCGATCGTGCCACCCCGTTTCCGCGTGCAGATTCCGATCAGTTGTCGAAGGTGAGTTGGGGTGCCGGCGGAACCGGTTCGAAGACATCGTGGCGTCGTCGCTGGATACCGATCGAGTGATCCATCATCAACGACACCAACCGCGACCCGGCAAGGAGCCCGACAGGTTGCCTCCCCGAGGACGCAGCCTCCGCAACAGCGGCCTTGGTGAAGCCACTCGTGGTCACGATCATCGGATGCTCGTCCACTGATGCGCTCTCGCGGATTCGGAGTACCTCTGTGGCACCGACTGTTCGTTTCCAACGCTTCACCTGCACGAGGACTCGCAACGGAAAAGATGCTGCCGCGTTGAGTGTGGCTCGCACATCGAATCCTTGATCGCCGTGGTAGGCCACGACATCGATCTCATCGACTCCGATCTCTGCGAGCACCTGGCCGACGACCAGCTCGAACTCGGCTGGTTCCATCGCCAGCAGGGAATCCAACAACGCATCTCGTGTGGCCCGGCTTTCGTCCGAAGTGTCACCGTTGCCCTTGTGCCACCGGGACAGCCCGATGAGGCCGTTGCCGTGTTTCGTGAACCGGGATCGGTGACCGGCGGCCGCGAGTCGGTCGATATCGGCAACAACGCGGGCATACAGCGTTGCTTCGTGAGACTTCCCCGCGGCATCGAGCAACCCGGTTTCGAGCGCCCTGCGGGTGATGTCGGTGTAGTGCATCGGCGACCGATCGGCATACTCGGCCAACACGGTCGCAGCCGCATCGAGATATGCCTCGGACGCGGACGCGCCTGTCGCTGCGATCGTGATGGGAAGCGGAACGACACGGTCGTTGATCGCGTACACGCCTGGTTCCACTCGCACAAATGCCGACGCAGCGCCGTGGCGACGCATGTCGGAGGAAATCTGTCCGTTGACCGTTGCGTCCGGAGTCGCAGCAGTGGATGCCCACAGCCCACGCTCAAGGATGCGTGCAGTGATCACCCCGTAGTGGAGCGGTTCTCCGGCATC
>JBDLJV010000144.1:0-5477 GCA_039714175.1 Actinomycetota bacterium | reverse complement strand
GAAGGAGATAGACGTCTCCTTCCCGTTGGGAACGTTCACAGCTGTGACCGGCGTGTCGGGAAGTGGAAAATCGTCGCTCGTGCAGCAGATCCTCTCGAAGGCGCTTCACACCTCGTTGCACGGTTCCCGAACGATGCCCGGGCGCTACCGGCAGATCGATGGGCTCGATCACATCGACAAGGTGATCAATATCGATCAGTCACCCATCGGCCGGACACCGAGGTCCAACCCCGTCACATACACCAAGGTCTTCGATGCCATACGACAGCTGTTCGCAGCGACTCCTGATGCCAAGATGCGCGGGTACAAGCCGGGGCGCTTTTCCTTCAATGTTTCCGGCGGTCGATGTGAGACCTGCAAGGGTGACGGAACGCTCAAGATCGAGATGCACTTCCTCCCGGATGTGTACGTCCCGTGTGATACCTGCGGCGGTTTGCGCTACAACAGGGACACGCTCGAGGTGCAGTTCAAGGGTCATTCGATCGCAGATGTACTTGACATGTCGATCGAGGAAGCTCTCTCCTTCTTTGAGAACCAGCCACGGATTGCTCGCGTTCTCGGAACCCTGTACGACGTCGGTCTCGGCTACGTGCGTCTCGGCCAGCCGGCGCCAACGCTCTCCGGTGGTGAGGCGCAGCGTGTCAAACTCGCGGCCGAGCTCGGCAAGCGATCGACCGGGCGCACGTTCTACATTCTCGACGAGCCGACCACAGGACTCCATTTCGAAGATATCCGCAAGTTGCTCGGCGTATTGCAGAGGCTGGTCGATTCCGGGAACACTGTTGTTGTGATCGAGCACAATCTTGACGTCGTGAAGTCGGTGGATTGGGTCATCGACCTGGGTCCTGAGGGTGGCGAAGCGGGCGGAGAGGTTGTGGCTGTCGGGACACCCGAGGACGTAGCGACGGTTTCACAGAGCTACACCGGAAAATTCTTGAGGGATGTGCTGTGACCTGTACGGTCGACCTCTCCGGACATCCGCTGGAACGTTGGCATGAGTGACTCCTGGGACGACCTTGCTGAGTGGTGGTCACGGGAGGTTCAGCATGACCCGGCCTATGCCGCCGACGTCCATCCGATACTCCAAGAGCTGCTCCCGCCGGAACTTGGAGTGGCGATGGATCTCGGATGCGGAGAAGGTCAGGGTATGAGGCTCGTTGGAGGTGGTGATCACGTATTCGGTTGCGACCTGAGCCTCGGACTTCTGCAGAGGGCGGATGCGAGAGGTCGGGTCGTGCGTACAGAGCTTCCGAGCCTCACGTGGCTGGAAGATGCTGTTCTGGATTCAGCATTCTCGGTGTACCTGCTCGACCTCATCGCGGATCATGATCGATTCTTCTCAGAGACTGCACGGGTTGTGAAGCCGGGAGGGTCTCTTGTCATTGTGATCAATCACCCTGTCTACACGGCGCCGGGATCGGCTCCTCTGATGGATGAGGCGGGCGAGGTGCTGTGGAGGTGGGGCACGTACTTTTCGGAGGGGTCTTCCTTCGAACCGGCTGGTGATGGCGCCGTTGAGTTCTTCCACAGGTCTGTGGAGACCCTGCTCACGACGGCAGCGACCCGGGGTTGGATTCTTGATGCGATGATCGAACGCGGCTTGAGCGACGACACCATCGAACGCCTCCCCGGCTACGAGGGCCAGCAGAACATCCCCCGGCTCCTCGGCGCCCGCTGGACGCGGAGCGCTTAGCGTTCATCGTTCGTCGTACTACGTACTACGTTGATTCCATGGTTTCACGTCCGACGCCTTCCACGATTCCCGACGGACCCGGCGTCTATGTCTTTCGTGATGCGCACGGTCGGCCGCTGTATGTAGGGAAGGCCAAGTCGCTGCGAAAGCGCACAGCGAACTACTTCGCGTCCGATCTGCCGCCTCGCACCCGCACGATGGTCACGGCAGCGTCCGATCTCGAGTGGATAGTGACTGAGTCCGAGATCGCCGCCCTGATGCTCGAATACTCGCTGATCCAGGAGCTGCAACCGACCTACAACGTGAAACTCAAGGACGACAAGTCGTTCCCGTACCTGGCGATCACCAGGGGTGAGGAGTGGCCGAGGGCAATGGTGATGAGGGGTCGTCGGCGCAAGGGCAACGAATACTTCGGACCATACGCAAAGGCCTACTCGATACGCCAGACACTCGACGGCCTGCTCAAGAGTTATCCGATCCGCACGTGCTCCAACGCGAAGCTTCGGCGTCACGAGGCCTCGGGTAAGCCGTGTCTGCTGTTCCACATCGACAAGTGCGCCGGTCCATGTGTCGGGGAGGTCACACGTGACGAGTATGCAGCACACGTCGACGGGCTTGCAGCGTTCCTCGGTGGTGACAGCGAAGATCTGATCGCCGACATCGAGGAACAGATGCGATCGGCAGCACGGGATCAGGAGTTCGAGAGAGCCGCGCGACTGCGTGACAGAGCGGGAGCGATGCGTACGGTCCTCGAACGACAGGAGCTGGTCACGAACACCCGCGAGGACTTCGATGTCATCGCGATCGACGACGACGATCTTGAGATAGCCCTTGTGGTACTCAACATCCGGAAGGGCCGTGTGACCGGGACGAAGGCGATGATCGTCGACAGGGTCGAGGACCTGACGCTCGATGAGTTCATGGCTCGGATGATCGGACAACTGTACGCAGAGGACACACCACCGAAACAGGTGCTGGTCCAGACGCTGCCGAGTGACCCGTTGATCGTCGCTCAGTGGCTGTCGCTTCGTCGCGGGTCGAAGGTGAACGTGCGTGTACCGCAGAGGGGAGCGAAGCGTCGCATCCTGGCCATGGCGACGGCCAATGCCGAGCAGGAGTTTGCGAGGAATCGGCTGAAGAGACACTCCGATCACAATGCTCGGGCAAGAGCGCTACGCAGCCTGCAGACAACGCTGGATCTGCCGGAATCTCCTCTCCGCATCGAGTGCTACGACATCTCCACCATCCAGGGGAGAAACACGGTCGCGTCCATGGTCGTATTCGAAGACGGACTCCCACTGAAATCGCAGTACCGACGGTTCAAGATCAAGACGATTGATGGCCAGGACGATTTCGCAGCGATGGAGGAGGTCATCCGCCGCCGGTTCACCGCGTACCTCGCGGAACGGCAGTTGCCGCTCGAGGAGCAGGGCCGGTTCTCATATCCCCCGGGGCTTGTCGTCATCGACGGTGGGAAGGGCCAGCTGGGGAGGGCAGCAAGCGTCCTCGCGGAATTCGAGTTGGATATTCCCGCCGTCGGGCTTGCCAAGAAGTTGGAGGAGGTCTTCGTGCCGGGACGGTCGGATCCGATCGTGATCCCACGCGGCGAGGAAGCTCTCTATCTGCTCCAGAGAGTCAGGGATGAAGCCCATCGCTTCGCTGTGTCGTATCACAGAACCCTTCGAGGCAAGTCGATGCTCGACTCGATCCTCGACGAGGTTCCGGGGATCGGTCCGGGGCGCAAGAAGCAACTCATCAACGTGTTCGGATCGGTCAAACGGATGAGGGAAGCCTCGATTGCGGATCTTGCCGACGTCGTACCCGATAGGGTTGCTGATGAACTGTACGAGGCATTACATGAGGTCTGATGGAACACGTCCCCGTTGAGGAACCAGGAACACATGTGGTGATCGTCACCGGGCTCTCCGGTGCCGGACGATCACAGGCAGCGAAGATCCTCGAGGACATCGGCTATTTCGTCGTAGACAATCTGCCGACGGTCATGATCTCCGACCTTGTGACAACCGTCGGTTCGCCCGAGGGGGCTCATTGCGAACTTGCAGTGGTCACTGACACGAGAACAGGCACCGATGCAACGGATCTGGATCTCGCCCTCATCGATCTCCATCGTGACGGTATTCGTACGACAGTGCTGTTCCTCGATGCAGAGGACGCGATCCTTGTGAGACGCTTTGAGGAGACCCGTCGGCCGCACCCGCAGGAAGGCTCGTCGCTTGCTGATGCGATTGGTGCAGAGCGGGCCGCATTCGAGTCGGTACGCGCGCTGGCCGATGTGATCGTCGACACCTCGCGTCTGAATGTGCACCAGCTCAGGGACAAGCTGCGTGATGCATTCGCTGATCTGGAGTCCGTACCTGCGATGCGGGTTGCTGTCACCTCGTTCGGCTTCAAGCGGGGCACACCGCGGGTCGCCGATCTCATGTTCGATGTGCGATTCCTCCCCAACCCACATTGGGAGCCGGACCTTCGCCCACAGACAGGCCTGGATGATCCTGTACGTGATTACGTGTTCGCTCACGAGGAGGCGGGGGAGTTCCTTCGGAAGACGACAGAGATGCTCGACTTCCTGCTGCCCCACTACGAGATCGAAGGCAAGTCGTATCTCACGATCGCCGTCGGCTGCACAGGGGGGAGACATCGGAGTGTTGCGCTCGCAGAAGCCATCGGGGCACACTTGATCGAAGCGGGTGTCGACACATCGATCAGTCACAGGGACATCGCACTCTGATGCGACCGATCGCAACGGATCCTGCTGTGTTGTTGCAGGAGCTCGAAAGCGCGCTCGAGGGCCCACGGGTCGTAGCCATCGGTGGGGGGCAGGGTCTCTCGCGGGTTCTGCAGGCGATCCTCACGTACGCTTCGCGGGTAGATGCAGTGGTGACGGTTGCTGACGACGGGGGTTCGAGCGGGCGCCTCGCCCCCGACCTGGACATCCCCCCGCCGGGCGACATCCGCAAATGCCTCCTCGCTCTGACGCCAACCGAATCGACGTGGAAGAGCCTGTTCGAGTATCGGTTCGACAGTTCCGATGTCGCCGGCCACTCCCTGGGGAACCTGATCCTTGCCGGACTGGCTGATGTTGAGGGATCGTTCGAGCAGGCGCTCGTGCGCGCAGAGCGTCTGCTCGGTGCTCTTGGCTCGGTGATTCCTGCGAGCGGCGAGCACCTCCAGCTGGAGATCGAATCTCGGGGCGAGGTCGTGCGTGGACAGGTCGCCGTGTCACTGCACCACGGGCCGGTTGATGCAATCCGGGTGCTCCCACGATCAGCTGCTCCGACGCCCAGGGCGATCGAGGTGATCGAGGCGGCAGACCAGATCGTTCTCGGCCCGGGCAGTTTGATGACTTCAACGATCGCAGCAATGCGCGTACCGGGCATCACGGAGGCGGTCAACGCGTCGTCGGCCCATCTCGTGTACGTCGGCAACCTCATCTCGCAGGATGGCGAAACACTCGGCATGGACGGCATGGATCACCTCGATGCTCTGCTCCGACTGACCGGTGTCCGCCCGCCGCGTACTATCGTCGCGAACGAAAGATTGATTGATGTTGCCCCACCGCTCGAACGGATCGAGTTCGATCAGGAGCTCATCGCAACGTATGGCGCCGACCTCGTCGCTTCGGACCTCGTGGATGAGCATGATTCCGATCCGAGCCACGATTCCCGGAAACTCGGTGAGGCGCTCAGAACCATCACGCCATAGAAC
Source organism: Actinomycetota bacterium (assembly GCA_039714175.1). Lineage (GTDB taxonomy): Bacteria > Actinomycetota > Acidimicrobiia > Spongiisociales > UBA5794 > B3-G11. The sequence goes on along the minus strand of JBDLJV010000144.1, from coordinate 58 downwards.
CAGGAGAGAACCATGCGAGTAGCGATCAACGGATTCGGGCGAATCGGCCGGAACTTCC
>JBDLJV010000143.1:0-5497 GCA_039714175.1 Actinomycetota bacterium | reverse complement strand
AAGCTGTAGATGCGACGTCTTCCGGGTCTTCCGTCTGTCGTCTGGATCGAGGGTTTGATGAGTCCGACCTTGTCCCAGTATCGGAGTTGATGCGGTGTGCACGACGTCAGGCGACAAGCCTGTGCAGCGGTGAAACCCTCCAAAACCCATTCTCCCTTGCGTTCTTCGTGCGGGCGTTGTGAGGCGGCCCGCGCCTTGTCTTTCACCACTCCGACGCCCTACCGACGGGGAGCGGTTGGCTATTTTAGCCGTCCTTGCGCCACCTATGTTGAAGGCGCTGCATCCAATCATCGACGGCTCCAGACGTCGGTTGATTGATTCGTGATGCTCTGGCCGTCAACGCCATCCATCCGGCGGAAATGACCATGATCAGGAACCCGGCACCGGCGATTGCCCAAGACCTCGGGAATGAGATGAACATGACGATCGCACCGAAGATGAACACAGCGGCGGCAATACGCATCTTCCAGCGGTTCGCACCACCGCGAGCGGCCCGTGCGACCGTATCGGCAAGCTTGGGATCTTCTTCGTAGAGCTTCCGCTCTATCTCATCGAGGATCTTCTGCTCGTGCTCGTTGAGTGGCATGTCGTTCCCGTAGTCGACGGGTGGGTTCTTGCTGCCAGTATAGCTACTCACACATTTGGCCTTCCAGAGGATTTCGGAAGTCGGATATCGGATATCGGAAGTCGGAATCCGGAACGCTCCGCTCCCGGAAGTCGGACATCGGATGTCGGGTATCGCATGTCGGCAGTAGGCCTACGCTGCAACGATGTCGCCAAGTCACCGCCTCTACCTCATCCGACACGGAGAGGTTGCCAATCCGAACCATGTCGTATACGGGCATCTTCCCGGGTTCCACCTCTCCCCCAACGGCGTCCTCCAGGCACAGGGGACCGCACATCACCTCACAGACACGGAGATCGAAGTCGTCATCTCCTCTCCCCTTGCGAGAGCTGTCGAGACGGCATCGGTGATCGCTCGACGCCACGGAATCGAACCCACGATCGACGAGCGTGCGACCGAATCCCACCAGTTCCTGCACTGGACAGGTCATCGCTGGGATTCAATTCCGAGACTGTTCCCGGGCGAACTCGAGGCGTACCTGGAGGATGCCTCCCGTGTCGGCAATGACGAGACGCTCGCAGACGTAGCGGCTCGCATCACCGCCGCTGTCGACGATGCCGTGGTCGACGGATTCAGGACGATCGGCGTGGTCAGCCACCAGGATCCGATCCAAGCGACACGCCTCGCACTCACGGGGCGAGACCTTGGCGAGTTACGGGATGATCCACCGGCACATGCCGAGGTCGTCACGCTCATCCGAGAGGGCTCCGGCGCCTGGCGGGAGCACGCTCGGTGGGCGCCAACGGTTCCGGTCGGCTGAATCGATCAATTTCCACTACACTCCCGCCAGCCCGGTCTATGAGGAGCATCTTGGCCAACCGAACAATCTTCAAGAGTGCAATGTTTGTCGTGGGAGTCTTCGTGGCTCTGGCGGTCGTTGGCACGCTGATGTCATCCGGACCGTCACAGGCGACGATCGATGCAGACCGGAGGCCATCCACCACCACCACGACCGAGCCTCCACCTGAGGGCGTCTTCGTCGTTCACATCGACAACGGTGTGCTGCGTCCGTCCAACCTCGAGATCAATATCGAGGAGATACAGGTCGTGAAATGGACCAATCTGGACGATCGGGAATTCATTCTTGAGGACACGAGCGGGAACTTCGTTTCCGAACCGCTTGGACAGGGTGATGAGTTCGAGTTCGACTACTCGACACTTCCTGAAGGTCTCTATCGGTACAAGGCAATCCTCGTGACCGACAGCCTATTCGGTGGTGTTCGGATTCCTGGACTGGTCGATACCCGCGCTGCGCAGTAGTCCCAGAACGCGATGAGTCGCATCCCTCTGGCCATCGGCGCACTGTCTTTCCTTGCCATCGTTGTCGGATCGGTCGCATTCGCCCTCGATACGCCGACAGTCGCTCCTGACGCCGCAGCGATGCTCCTCATCGGCACCATCGGCATCGGACTCGGCGGGCTCACTGGACTCCTCCTCGTGCGAGCACCGTGGAGCCGGTGGATCCTCGCAGCGGACATACTCATCGTTTCGATACTGGCGTCGGTGGGTGGCGGACTCATCTTCTGGTTCTCCCTGGCGCTCGGCCTGGCAGCGATCATCGGCCTCGCGGGGCCGTGGCTGACGCTCTGGGTCAGGCGACAACCCGTGGCTGATCAGCTCGGAAGAGTGCCCGTGCTCCTCATCTCCTCCGGTGCACTCGCTCCGGTTGTGGTCGGACTCTCGTCGTATCAAGGCATCCGAACATTGCATTGGATCGCCGTTGGCGTCGTAATGGTCTCGGCGTGGGCCTATGGTCGAGGCCTCTGGTTCGGCATCTGGGGATTCCGGGTCGTTGGCCCAATTGTCGGACTCTTCGCCGCCGCCCAATCGGCCACTCCGGGAAACGCGGTCATCGCCGCAGGTGCTCTCGTGCTCGGTGCGGCTGCATGGATGCCACAGGCCCGGCAGGTGACCGCCGTGATCACGCCGCCGCTACCAGCTCCTGCGCCACGCAAGGAACCGGGCAATGCGAACCAGTGACATCCTGACGATCATCACGACGGTGCTCTTCGGTGCCATCACCGGATGGCTCGTGGACGGTGTCGCGTGGGCTGTCGTTTTCGGAGTTGTGTCCGGCATCATCGCATTCTTCGCTCTCCGTGCGAACATCCGACCGGGCATTGTTGCGACGGTCCTCGTGGCCACAATGGCCGGCGGGTTGATCGGCGCAAGCATCGTCGAGGCGATATGCCTGCCTTCGGCTTGCCCAGCTATCGAGGCTGCAGGCGGGGCAATAAGCGCTGTGTTGTCGTTCATCGGCGTCGGCATCGTCGCTGCCCTGGTGGCTCGTTCGTTCGACGAACACGATGAACGAACCGCCGCAGGACTCCCGCCGACAGGTGTCGGATGCGAGGTACCTGAAGACGATGAACGATGATCGATCATCGTTCATCGTTCATCGTTTATCGGATATCGGATGTCGGATGTCGGATGTCGACGACAGTTTCAGCTGAGCTGACCGAAGATCAACGATACATTGTGACCACCGAAGCCGAATGAGTTGGTCATCGCCGTCTTGATCGGTACCTCTCGCGCCACATTCGGAACGTAATCCAGATCACACTCCGGATCAGGTGTCTCGTAATTGATCGTCGGAGGCAGCACACCATCGCGGATCGCGAGGAGACAGGCAAGCGACTCGACTGCTCCCGCTGCCCCTAGTAGGTGACCGGTCATCGATTTTGTCGAAGACACCGGAATGTCATATGCGGCATCGCCGAAGGCAAGCTTGATCGCAGATGTCTCTGTCTTGTCGTTGGCGGGTGTCGATGTGCCGTGGGCATTGATGTAGTCGAGTTCGTGGGGCTCCATGCCGGCGTCCGCGAGCGCAGCCTGCATCGACCGTGCTGCTCCGGCACCGCCGGGTCGCGGAAGTGTGATGTGGTAGCCGTCGGCCGACATGCCGTAGCCGAGCAGCTCGCCGTGGATAGTGGCACCCCTGGATCGAGCATGCTCGAGTTCCTCGAGAATGACAACCCCGGCACCCTCGCCCATGACAAACCCGTCCCGATTCAGGTCAAAGGGACGCGATGCCCCCTCGGGGTCGTCGTTGTTCGTGGTCATGGCACGCGCCGAGGCGAATCCGGCGAGGGCGAATCGCGTCACACTGGCCTCTCCCCCACCGGCAACCATCACGTCGGCAGCACCCCGGGCTATGACCGCCGCGGCATCGCCGATGGCATTGGCCGATGCAGCACACGCAGTAACTGTTGTCGAGTTCGGTCCGTAGAGATGGAAGTCGATCGAGGCGACGCCGCCGGCCATGTTCGAGATGATCTTCGCGATGCCGAACGGCGAAATCCTTCCCGGGCCCCGCTCCAGAAGCACACCGATCTGCTCTTCCATTGTCTCGATGCCACCGATCCCGGTACCTGCAAGCACACCGGCACGCAAGGCCTCGGGATCATCTTCGTCATAGGACAATCCGGCATCCTCGAGCGCCTGTTTGGTGGCCACCCAGAAGAGCTGTGAACTCCGGTCAAGACGGCGAGCATCCCGCTTCGACATGTACTCGGTGATATCGAATTCCTTGATCTCCGAGCCGATCTGCGTCGTGATGTCTGAGACATCGACACGCTCGATCCTCGAGATCCCGCTCTTTCCGTCCTGAAGATTGCGCCAGAACTCGTCGACCGTGGCCCCCATGGCGGTCACCGTCCCGAGACCTGTTACGACAACGCGACGCCCATTCATGGTCGGACCTATCCGTTGAGCTTCGCAACCACCAGGTCAACAGCCTCAGCGACTGTGCCGATGGATTCAGCTTCCTCGTCGGGGATCGTCACATTGAAGTTGTCCTCGAGCGCCATGAGCAGCTCGACGACGCCGAGTGAATCGACTTCGAGATCCTCTTCGAACTTCGCTTCCGGGGTGATCTTGTCGGCATCAAGGCCGAGTTCTTCAACGAGAAGCTCGTTCAGCTTCGATTCGATCTCTGCGCGTTCCATGGCTTCCGCCTCCTATTGGGTCAAAGCGCCAAGCCACCGTCGACAACGATGGTCTGGCCTGTGATGTATGAAGCACCGTCGCCGGCAAGATAGCCGACAACGGATGCCACTTCCTCCGGCAGGCCAAGCCTGCCGAGAGCGATCTGATCTGCCGCCGCGTCGGTGACCGAATCGCCGAGCGCTTCTGTCATGTCCGTCGCGATGAAACCGGGCGCGATTGCGTTCACGGTGATCCCACGAGATCCGACTTCCTTCGCTATCGATTTCGTGAAACCGATGATGCCGGCTTTGGACGCGGCGTAGTTCCCCTGACCGGGGTTTCCCGAGATTCCGGAAACCGAGCTGACATTGATGATCCGGCCGGACTTCGCGCGGATCATCCCCCGCAGCGCAGTCTTGGTGCACAAGAACACAGATCGCAGGTTCGTAGCAACAACGTTGTCCCACTGATCGGGTGTCATCCTCAGCAGCAGCCCGTCGTCGGTGATGCCGGCATTGTTGACAAGAACGGTGACAGGTCCGAGTTCGTCTGCGACCGTCGCGAACATCGCAGCGACTGCCTCAGCATCCGATACGTCCGCTTGGACGGCGATAGCTATTCCCCCCGCGGTACGGATGGAGTCGACGACTGCTTCAGCTTTCGCGGCGCTCGAGGCGTAGTTCACCGCGACTGCGTGTCCGTTGGATGCCAGCTCGAGGGCGATTGCACGACCGATCCCACGCGATCCCCCTGTGACAAGGGCGACATCAGTCACGGCGTGAACGCTTTCTGCTTCTCGAGGATGATCTCAAGACCGGTCTTCTCGGGCTCGGGGAGTTCCTCGTCGATCTGCGAGATGGGTTCGACACGATCACCCCATTCGAACGCCGATGCGCCCCAAGTGACTCCCGCTCCGAATGCCGTGAACACGATCTTGCTGCGAGG
>JBDLJV010000142.1:0-5551 GCA_039714175.1 Actinomycetota bacterium | reverse complement strand
TCCGGGTTCGTGTCCGGTTCCGATGGTGTTGAAGTCCCCATCGAAGCCTTCCAAGCTGCGTTCTGGGAGGCCGGCGAGATGCACGAGACCCGAACCGACATCGGGATGATCACCATCACGCTCGAAGGCAGCGATCTCCAGCCGTTCGCCCCTCGCTAGCGGAACCGATTCGGGCGCACACGCGAGGTTGCCCCCTGATCAATCAGGGGGCAACACCTCTACAGCGGTGGTTCAGGACACTGAACGACTCAGGGCGAGTCCACCGAGTCCGGGCTGTCGGGACTGTCCGGACTGTCCGGACTGTCCGGGCTGTCCGGGCTCTCGGGGCTCTCGGGGCTCTCAGGGCTCTCGGGGCTGTCCGGGCTCTCAGGGCTCTCAGGGCTCTCAGGACTCTCCGGACTCTCAGGGCTGTCGGGGCTCTCAGGGCTCTCTATCGATTCGACTGAATCGGTGGAGAGGACCGAGTCAAATGGCGAAGCCACAGAGTCATCCGCCAGAATGTTGAAGTCCGACACGGAGAATTCCGGTTGCGGCACATCGCGAATCAGTACGACGTCGTCGAGCTTCGGAGCATCGCCTTCGGTTCCAACATCCGATGCGATCGCAGCACCGGCGGTGAGCGTGATTGCAGTTGCGAGGGTTCCGGCGATGACCCTACGTGGGTTGGGTGGTGCCATGGTGTCTCTCCTTCTTGCCGTGGGTTTCGTCCGCCTCACGTATCCGAGAAGCGTGCCTTCACCGTACCCGGTTGCATACCCTTTGTAGTTAACCGAGCACTAAACGTTCGTTAACGCATCTACGGGAAGGATCCTGTCATCATGGCTCGGTGAGCGACCCCGACCACATCCTGTACACATCTCACCCGGATCTCGGGCTTGTCCTCAACAGTGGAACCGATCTCATCGCGGCCGCCTTGGGACCTTCGATATCTCTCGCTTCGAGCGCGAGACCGGTCCAGATCCGATTCATTCCGGGACGGAGCGTCGTTGCTCAGTTCACAGCCATGGTCGCTATCGACGGCGGCGAGCCCAGGACTGAGACGTTCGTGATCACAGTGGGTCGCCGCATCCCACAGGGGATAGCCGTGGTAACTGCAGGCGAAGCACAGGTCGGCGTCTGGCAGGTCCCCGATGATCCTTACCTACCAGGCCTCAAAACCGCTTCCTCGGAGAAGTCGGCAGGTCAGTTGCTCGAACAGCTCGGTGTCGAATCCGAAGGCGCAACATCGCGGAGAAGGGCGTACAGGCCCGGGCGACGCGCTGTTGTCGAGATTCGGACACGTCGCGAGCGCGTCTTCGCCAAGATCGTGCGACCCGAGCGGATCGCCCAGCTCCAGAATCGACACGATCTGCTGGTCGGGCAGGCACCTATACCCACGAGCCTCGGCTGGTCGGAGGCCCAGGGAATCGTGATGCTCCAGGCCCTCGACGGGATCTCATTGCTCTCTGGAATCGAGGGCGGCGGAGACGCCCTGCCCTCAGCAGCTTCGCTCCTCGATCTCCTGGATTCTCTCGAGGGCATCGAGGTACCCGGCACGACTCGGCCACGGCTCGTCGATCGTGTGACGAGCCACGCGGAGTTCATAAGCACCGTTCACCCGAAGCTTGAGCATCGGGCGAGCGCCCTCGCGCACACGATCGAGGAGCTGGCCCGACCAGAACCCCACCGGACAATGCACGGCGACTTCCACTCGTCGCAGATCATGATCCAGCACGGAGAGATCACGGGCCTCGTGGACATCGACACGGTCGGATCAGGCGAGCGTACCGACGACCTCGCGAACATCCTTGCGCACCTTGCTGCAGTTGCGTCGGCTCGACCCAACAGTGCGCAGGCCGCCGCACGATACGGCGCAGAACTCACGAGCGGATTTGGATCTGTTGTCGATCCCCGGCAACTACGGGTACGGGTTGCTGCGGCCCTCCTGGGTTTCGCTCTTGGACCCTTCCGGGTCCAAGAGGCCAACTGGAGAAACGCCACAGAGAAGAGACTCGAATTGGCCGAACAGTGGCTCGCTTCGGCGGCCACGACATCCCTTTGACGACGGCGCGGAGCAATACGAACCGAGGTGGGTGAACCGCCCTTGCGGCCTTCGCTCGGCATGACCCGTGCCCCAGCGACCCAGGCGCAGGCTGGTGGCTAGAACATCTTCCTCGTCCGGGTGCGGGGGGTTCCGTTCCTCCCACCAAGCGCTACGAGCACACAGGAATCTCTGCCACCTACAATGGTTGCCTCGCAACGCTGAGCATGTCTCGATCTGGGCTATCGAGTGCATCCGGAAGTCCATCCACAAGCGACTGACGCTGCCATTGGGCAGCAGAGGGAGGGCATGATGCCCCGAGTACAAGGAAGGCGGAGATCGAGAGGCCTGATGGTCCTCGTGCTCCTCTTGGTTCTTGCCGTAATGGCGGCCCCGGCGGCACTCGCCGGACGCAACGACAATCCACAACCGCCCGGAAATCCAGACCCTGCAGGTCAGCTCGTCGAAGTCCAGATGCTGGCATTCAACGACTACCACGGGAATCTCGAGAACAACTTCGGCGTCAGAATCGACGGGGAACGAGCAGGTGGAGGTGAGTACCTCGCAACCAAGCTCGATGAACTACGGGCTGGCAACAAGTACTCGATCACGGTTGCCGCTGGCGACCTCATCGGTGGATCGCCTGCGCTTTCGGGCTTGTTCCACGATGAACCCTCGGTCGAATCACTGAACGTCATGGGTCTCGACATCTCGGGTGTCGGCAACCACGAGTTCGACGAAGGCATCACCGAGCTGCTCCGCATGCAGAACGGTGGATGTCACCCCGACGATGGCTGCTACTTCCCTGATGCACCGTATGCGGGTGCAGACTTCCAGTGGCTGTCGGCCAACGTCGTCTACGAAGACGGCAGTGGCACGCCTCTGCCGCCGTACTCGATCGAGCGGTTCGAGGGCATCGACGTGGCCTTCATCGGCATGACGCTCGAAGCCACAGACACGCTCGTTGCAGCCTCGGGAGTTGAAGGACTCAACTTCCTCGATGAAGCCGAAACGGCGAACGCTCTCGTTCCGATTCTTCAGGAACAGGGTGTTGAAGCGATCATCGTGCTCTTGCACGAGGGCGGTTCCCAGACACCGGCCCCAGGGGACGTCGATGCGTGCGTCGGCATTTCGGGCCCGATTGTCGCAATCAACGATGCGCTCGATCCCGCGATCGACGCGGTCGTCACCGGACATACACACCTGCCGTACAACTGCGTACTCGACGACCCTGCTGGCAACGGCCGCATGGTCACGAGCGCCTACTCGTACGGACGTGTCGTCTCCGAGTTCGACCTTGTCCTCGATAAGCGGACCCAGGATGTCCGCCGCGATCTCAGCACGGCGCAGAACCATGCTGTATGGAAAGACGGACTGTCTCCACATGCAGGAGTTACTGCCGTCATCGAGAAGTGGGCTCCGCTCTTCGTTGAGCGAGGCAGCGTCCCCGTTGGTGAGATCGCTGAGGACATCAACCGCGGTGGCGACCCAACGGGGTCCGATCGCGGTGTCGAGTCCGCAGCCGGCAATCTCGTTGCCGATGCACAGCAATGGATGGCAGCGAAGTTCACGGCGTCCGTAGTGACATTCATGAACCCGGGTGGCGTTCGCTCGGATCTCGTGTATGCCGACTCCCCCCACGGGGAGCCCGCAGGTGTCGTGACCTACAGCGAAGCGCTCACATTCCAGCCCTTTGGCAACACGCTCAAGACGTTCCCGATGACCGGCGCCCAGATCGTGTCCGTGCTCGAGGAGCAGTGCCAGCCGGTGGGGTCGAGTCGTCCGATCCTGCACCTCGGTGTGTCTGATGGATTCACATACGACCTGTCGACGACGGTCGTAGACGGTGAGTGCACAGCGATCTCGGTCGGCAATGTCCAGATCGACGGCGTGCCGCTCGACCTCGGGACGACGTACTCGGTCACGGCGAACAACTTCCTTGCGGAAGGTGGAGACAACTTCACCACGTTCGGGGAGATCAACCAGGCCCTCTGGTACGACAACGGCGGCGACCTCGAAGCGCTCGTTGCCTATCTGTCCGAATTCGCTCCGGTCAGTGCACCAAGCACAGATCGTGTGAACGAACTGCCGTAAGGGAAGATCGGCTACCGAAGGGGCGGGATCTCTCAGGAGATCCCGCCCCTTCGCGTCCGGAACGCACCGTCACGCGTCGGAATCTGACCGATTCAGCCTCACAGATCGCCTCAAGTAGCATGATGACAGAGCAACGCCGCTTGTCTTTCGGCCAGAAGGAGCAGGATTTCGAATGCGTACCCACTACCTCCATGCGCTCTTCGCTCCCAAGTCTGTCGCCATGTTCGGTGCCAGCGATCGCGCCGACTCCGTGGGACAGATCGTGTTTGCGAATCTGCTCGGCGGAGATTTCAACGGAGAGATCTACCCCATCAACCCGAAGCGTGAGGAGATCCAGGGACACAGGGCGTATCCGGACCTCGAATCGATCGACCAGCCTGTCGACCTGGCAGTAGTGGCAACGCCAGCCGCCACAGTCCCGGCAATCGTTGAGGAGTGCGGTAGGCACGGAGTCAAGTCGATGATCATTCTCTCCGCCGGGTTCCGCGAGGTTGGGGCCGCCGGTCGTGCTCTCGAAACGAAGGTGCAGGATCTTGCCAAATCGTACGGGATCCGGTTCCTGGGACCCAACTGCCTCGGGATCATCCGCCCGAGCATCGGGTTGAACGCCACCTTCGGCAACAACAGTGCTGCACAGGGCGGTATCGCCCTTGTCTCGCAGTCGGGTGCGCTGTGTACGGCAATGCTCGATTGGGCCGAGGGCCGTGACATCGGCTTCTCAGCTGTCGTGTCCACCGGCATCGCTGCTGATGTCGATTTCGGACACATCCTCGACTACCTCGCGTCTGATCCGCAGACACGCAGCATCATCCTCTACATCGAAGGTCTCCAGGATTCCCGCCGATTCATGAGCGGACTCCGTGCCGCAGCGAGAGCCAAGCCGGTGATCGTGATCAAAGCGGGTCGCCACTCGGAAGGCGCCGCTGCATCGATGTCCCATACAGGTGCCCTCGTCGGTGGCGACGAGGCATTCACCGCGGCACTCAACCGGTCGGGTGTCGTTCGCGTTGAGACGATCAGTCAAGTGTTTGCCGCAGCCGGAACGCTGTCTTCGCGCTACGCCAGCAGCGGGGACCGCATTGCCATCATCACCAACGGGGGCGGACCAGCAGTGCTGGCAGCCGACCATGTGCCTGAGGTCGGACTCAAGCTCGCCAATCTCAGCGAGGACGCGATCAAGAGCCTCGACGCAGTGCTTCCGGACACCTGGTCGAGGAACAATCCCGTGGACATCATCGGAGACGCCCCACCGGACCGGTATCGCGATGCCGTCGATATCTGCCTGAAGGATCCCGAGGTCGACGGCGTGCTCGTCATCCTCACGCCCCAAGCGATGACGCGCCCCCTTGACGCCGCCAACGCAATCATCGACGCCGCCGAGCGCAACAAGAAGCCGATCGTGACGTCGTGGATGGGTGGACTTCATGTTGAAGAGGC
>JBDLJV010000141.1:0-5621 GCA_039714175.1 Actinomycetota bacterium | reverse complement strand
TCCGCCTACGTCGGCATTGCGGACAGAGCAATGGAGATCGCTCTTGGCATCGTCGGCGATCGCGAAGCCGACGCCCCGTACTCACTCATCGGAGAGATGCTCAATGCTCACACAACGGCTGTCGATGCGGTCGACGCGATGTTCGCGTCCTCTGGGAACCTCACGTTCGACAACACGGAGCAGCACGCTTCGATAACGCTGCAGCGCAAGACGATTGCAGCGGAGGCACTGATCCGTTCGGTTCGCCTCGCGATGGACGTGGTCGGCGGAGCGTCGTACTCACGCAATCTTCCGCTCGAACGTCTGTATCGCGACGTGCACGGGTGTCTCTACCACCCGCTTGCGAGAACCCGCCAGATCGAGTTCAGCGGCCGAGTGGCGATGGGCTTGGAACCAATCGCGATCGCGTAGGTCGTACTAGGTACTACCGGTTTGGGCTGAGGCGAAACCTCAGCTCAAACCGACAACGTTTCCGTCCTCATCGATGTCGATCGTGTGAGCAGCTGGGTGCAGACCCAAGCCGGGCATCCGGTTGATCGAGCCGGTCAGCGGCAGGACGAATCCTGCGCCAGCCACGAGCTGGACCTCACGGATGGGCAGCGTCCAACCCGTCGGCGCCCCGAGGAGGGATGGATTGTGGCTGAATGAGTACTGCGTCTTGGCCATACAGATCGGTAGGTCTCCGTAGCCGTGTGATTCGTAGCTGGCGAGCTGCCGCTTCGCCTTGATGTCATACTCGACGCCGTCGGCACCGTAGACGTTCTTGGCGATCGCTTCGATCTTGTCGGCGAGGGACATCTCAGGTGTGTACAGCGGCTTGAAGACGGATCCATCCTCGGTTGCTGCCTGTACGACTTCTGCGAGGGCGACCATGCCCTCGGCACCCCGTGTGTACGGATCAGCGATGGCCCAGACGGCACCCTCTTCCTCGGCGATTCGACCGATGGCTTCCAACTCGGATGGGTGATCCGTCGGGAAAGCGTTCGCAGCCACCACCGGGGTTACGCCGTGCTGGCGCACGTTCGCGATGTGTCTGCGCAGGTTGTCTGCACCAGCCATGACGTCTTCCGGACTCTCAACGAGCATTTCGTCGGGAAGCGGCCTGCCTGCCCGGACGTGATACTTGCCTGAGTTCAGCTTGAGCGCACGCACGGTGGCGACGATCACAGCCGCGTCGGGTGCCATTCCCGATGCCTGACACTTCAGATTGAAGAACTTCTCCGCTCCGACATCAGAGCCGAACCCGGCCTCGGTGATGAGGAAGTCACCACTCCGAATGCCGACCTGGTCCGCGACGATCGAAGAGTTACCGTGGGCAATGTTGGCGAACGGTCCCGTATGGATGATCGCCGGCGTGCCCTCGAGGGTCTGCATCAGGTTTGGATTCAGAGCGTCCTTGAGCAGGACAGCCATTGCGCCGGCACCACCGATCTGCTCGGCGGTCACAGGTTCCTTGTGACGGTCGTAGCCGACAACGATGCGGCCGAGGCGCTCTCGGAGATCCTGGAGGCTCGTGGCTAGGCCGAGTACGGCCATGAGCTCGGATGCAGCGGTGATGTCGAAACCGCCCTCCCGGGGGATCCCGTCGAGTGTTGTCCCGAGGCCGACCACGATGTTGCGCAGCGACCGGTCGTTGACATCCATGACCCGGCGCCACGTGACACGCTTGACGTTGAGCGACAGTTGGTTGCCCTGGTAGATGTGGTTGTCGATGAGCGCAGCGAGCATGTTGTTCGCAGCGGTGACCGCGTGGAAGTCTCCCGTGAGGTGGAGGTTCAGGTCTTCCATCGGCACGACCTGGGAGTATCCGCCTCCTGCGGCACCACCCTTGATGCCGAACGTCGGTCCGAGGGACGGCTGGCGCAGCGTGAGCACAGCCTGCTTGTCGAGGAGTTTGAAGCCCTGGGCCAGCCCAACAGAGACCGTGGTCTTTCCCTCGCCGAAGGGTGTCGGGTTGACGGCGGTAACGAGCACGTACTTGGCGCGTGGCTCGCCCATCTTCTCAAGAGCACCGAGTTTGATCTTGGCGAGGCCTTCGCCTCGTTGCTCCACATACTCAGATGGGATGCCCATGTCTGCTGCAACGTCGGTGATTGGGCGGAGTTCTACTTCTCTGGCGATTTCGAGGTCTGTCTTCATGTCCGTAACGGTACCTACCCCGTGGGATTCATGCGTACTGAGCCGCACGCTCTTCCGGGAATCGCTGCCACGGTGTAGCCCGTGGGTGCGCAAGAATGGGGGCATGATCACGCACACGATCGGAGCGATTCTCGCCGGGGGCCAGAGTACGCGCATGGGTAGAGAGAAGTCTGGGCTCCTGATCGAGGGGCAGACATTTCTGGACCGTGTGCATGAGACCATGACACGGGTGTTCAAGGAAGTTGCTGTCTTCGGGGGATCGGTCGTACCGACTGACGGCGTGCTCCTCCGCGATGAGGTACCAGGTCAGGGCCCGGTTGGTGGGCTGTTGACCGCAATGCACATGGCGAGAGGTCGGCCTGTGTTCACGACTTCGGTGGATACGCCTCTGCTGACCGTCGATGTCATCCGGGCGATCGCAGAGCCCGCCGTTCCGAGCGACGGCGTGAGGGTGGCGACTGCGCTCGGACGCGTCCATCCGCTCATCGGGGTGTACGGACCTGACGTCGAGCCGGTCGTGCGAGGGCGGTTCGACGAGGGCAAGCGATCCATGCTCGGAGTGATCGACACCGTTGAGCGCGTGGTCGAGGTTGAGGTGAGTCCCGAGGCGGTGTTCAATGTGAACACAGAGGAGGACTACGAGCAACTCATGAACAGGTATGGCCCATGAAGGTGCGTTTGGCTGATGACGAGATCCGTGTCCGGCTGGATCACGACGACATCGAGACATTGATTGATGGTGGAGTTGTCGACTGTGTCGTCATGCCCGGAACCTACGCCGTTCGGCTGACGACATCGGCCCACGAGCAGTCCGAGGTGACGTTTCTCGCGAACGGCATCGATGTGACCATTCCTCCTGATGCGCTCCCCGATGATCCATCGGGATTCGAACCGCACACCTGGGGTGGGGATGCCGGTCATCCAACCGTGATCATCGATATCGACAAGCAACGCAGACCGCGGAGAAGGAACTGAACATGCCGATCACAGACCGCATCCTCATGGGACCGGGACCATCGAATCCGTATCCGGAAGCGACGTCGGCGCTTGGACGTCCGATGCTCGGGCACCTCGACCCGGAGTTCCTCACGATCCTCGATGAGACGAACGATCGTCTGCGGGAGGTGTGGAAGACATCGAATCGGCTGACGTTCCCTGTCAGCGGCACTGGCTCCGCCGGCATGGAGATCAGTCTCGTCAACGTGATCGAACCGGGAGATCCGGTGGTCATCGGAGTGAACGGCGTCTTTGGCGGCAGGATGGTTGATGTGGCTGAACGGTGCGGCGCAGATGTCACGCGCGTCGACTTCGAGTGGGGACAGCCTGTCGATCCGGAGCGACTGCTCGCTGCCCATCCCGATCCGAAGCTGATCGGCGTGGTACATGCAGAGACGTCGACCGGCGTGCGGTCCGACCTTGCCGAGTTGGGAGCGAACAAGGGCAACGCCCTCCTGCTTGCCGACTGTGTGACCTCGCTTGGTGGTATCCCCGTCGAGATCGATGAATGGAATGTGGACATCGCCTACTCGGGTACGCAGAAGTGTCTCGGCGTGGCTCCGGGATTGGCCCCGGTGACAGTGTCGGACCGTGCGCGCGGGTTCATCGTTGAGCGTCCGCGTAGTTGGTACCTCGACCTGAATCTGATCTCGAAGTACGTGGACGGGGAGGGGGCGAGGGCATACCACCACACGGCACCGATCTCGATGCTGTTCAGCCTTCATGCCGGTCTCGGTGCGATCCTCGACGAAGGCCTTGAGAACGCCTGGGCGCGGCATGAGGCGTGCGGCCAGCGACTACGCGAAGGTCTCACTGGTCTCGGGTTCGAGTTGTTTGCAGCGGAGGGTCACCGGCTTCCCGAGCTGACCACGGTTGTCGTTCCCGATGGTGTCGACGAGGCAGCGCTTCGATCCCGGCTGCTGACGGAGTACGGCATCGAGATTGGCGGAGGACTCGGAGCATATGCCGGGAAGGTCTGGCGCATCGGATGCATGGGTCACACGGCACGCCTTCGCAATGTGGAGCTCCTTCTCGCAGCACTCGACGAGATGCTCTAGGAGACGCGATCGTCTCCGCAGTAGACGTTGAATCCGTCCTCGGTGAGGAATCCGACGACAGTCATCCCGAGTTCGTCGCCGAGATCGACGGCAAGTGATGAGGCGCCCGAAATCCCAGCGATGATCGGCATTCCTGCGACCGCCGCCTTCTGCACCATCTCGAAGCTGAGACGGCCAGAGACGAGGAGCACAAGATCTGACAGCGGCCACCGGTCATGAGCGAGACCACCGACGAGCTTGTCGACGGCGTTGTGTCGACCCACGTCTTCTGCGACTGCCACGAGTCCGCCGTCGACGGTGAACGCCGCTGCTGCATGAATGCTTCCTGTGCGAGCGAACATGGGTTGCGCTGCTCGCATCGTCGGGCCGAGTGAGGTCAGGGTTCTCCCACTGATCTGTGGGCCGGGTGACATCGGTCGGGCGGCGATGCGCACGGCATCGATTGATGCCTTGCCGCACACACCGCAGGACGATGATGTGTAGAGGTTCCTGCGGAATTGCTCCGGATCGACGCGCACATCGTCGGCGAGCACGATCTCGAAGCGATCACCCTCGTGGTCGCCGGCAACAAGTTCGATCGCCTTCACCTCACCGGGATGCAACACGATCCCCTCTGTCAGCGCGAAACCGAGTCCAAGGCGTTCGTCGTCACCCGGTGTACGCATGACGACAGCGATGGGGACGCCGTCAATCCTGAATTCAACAGGCGACTCCTCAACGAGTTCATCGGTGGTCGAGGTGCGCTCAGTACGTGAATAGCGGGTGATCGGTCGCATGAGGTCGTAATACGTACTACGTACTACGTCATACCTCCTCTTGGAGGTATGAGTACCCGAAGCGGCCCTTGATGCAGAGGTGGCCTGATGTCACCTCGTGGTCGATTGGGGAGGTCACCTTGACGATGCGGTTGTCCTGGACATGAAGATCGAGGTTGCATCCGATGCCGCAGAATGAACAGACCGTTGTGGTTGTGGTCTGTCGCTCCTCGTCCCATGTGCCCGCCTGACGCATGTCGTATTCGGACTTGAACATCAGTGCGCCGGTTGGGCACACCCCGATGCAGTTGCCGCAGTACACACATGCAGATTCGGGCAGGGAGATGTCGAACTCGGTCGAGATCTCCGAGGACAGCCCCCGCCCGGCAACGTTGATGGCGAACGTGTTCTGGGCGTCGGGTCCGCAGGCAGCCACGCATCGGAGGCACATCACGCACTTGTCGTAGTCACGGATGTAGAGGTCGTCCTGGATCTTGACCTCTCGATGTGGTTCATATTGCCCGTAGCGGTCCGGATCCACGTCGTACTTGTCCATCCAGCGCTTCGTGTCCGTGTCGGCGAGCGAGAGATCCACTGTTGAGGCGTAGAGCTCGTAGAGCGTCCTGCGCGTGTCGGCCAACCGCTCGGATTCCGTGGTTATCTCCATGCCGCC
>JBDLJV010000140.1:0-5759 GCA_039714175.1 Actinomycetota bacterium | reverse complement strand
TTCCAACTCGCCGACCGCCAGGGAGGCGTTGTCACACGAAACCAGGCGCTTCAGATCGGCCTCAGCGATGGGCAGATCGATGGCCGGGTCGCAAGAGGTGACTGGATGGTCGTGAGCCAGGGTGGGTACCGGATCTTCGATCTCCCCGGTCCACTCAACCTCGCTCGAGCCGCCGCTGCCGTTCTCCCCGGAGCGGTCGTGAGCCACTTCTCGGCTGCGCACGTTCTCGACATCCCGAGAGTTGACAGGGACACTGCGTCGGTGACCGTTCATTCGAAGACCACGCATAGCTTCCCGGGCGTCCGAGTTTTCAGGACTCGAGATTTAGACCCCAGCCACTCAGAAACGCACGACGGGCTCCAGGTCACGACACTTGAACGAACCGTCATCGATCTCGGTGCAGTGCTGTCTGAACGTCATCTATCCGTGATCGTTGACAACCTCATCGCCGACGATCGGTGCTCGGTAATCGAAACCCGCAATCTCCTCGAATCTCTCGCTCGACGCGGGAAGCCGGGCATCGCGAAGCTTCGAAGGATTCTCGACGAGAGGGCGGACTTGCCCCACAACGGCACACCGCTCGAGCGTGCAGGCATCCAACTCCTGATTGACGCAGGGTTCACGGATTTCGTGCAGGAGTGCCCGATTCCGTGGGCCCCGCATCGACGATTCGACATCGCCTTCCCATCCGAGCGGCTCGCAGTCGAGTGGGATTCGAAGCGATGGCACACGCTGAAGGCAGCGTTCCAGCAGGACCGTGAACGAGATCGCGAGGTCGTCGAGCACGATTGGCGAATTCTCCGGTTCACGTGGGAGGACGTCCACAACAATCCATCGAGTGTCATCACATCGATCAGCTCCGTGCTCGCCACATGACCCGCGGCCATTCTGTGGGCCAGAGACTTCGCTGAGAGGGTCTGTAACCCTGGGTTCCTCACTCCTCCCGTTCTGTGGGCTGGAGACTTCGCTGAGAGGGTCTGTAACCCTGGGTTCGCGGCGTGGGGGGGGGTTAGGCGGTGACTTTGTAGCGGGTGCGGACGTTGCGGTTGTAGGCGATGGCTACACCTACGACGAGAACCAGCGCGGTCACGACGAAGAGAGGGATCAGGAAGCGAGCGGTCCACGGCTGTTCCACCGGATCGTCCTCGGCGGGAGGAACAACCACTGCCGGTGCGCCGTCGGAGAAGACTGGTTCAGTCGCCACCGTGGTGTCTGTGACGACTGCGCCATCATCGCCGCTCGCGAATGCTGGTGCGGCCACGACGAATACGAGTACGGCGGTCAGGGCCATGAGAAGGATGCGTTGGGTCCGTGTCATGGGCGGCAGGATAGACAGACAGCTGCGTGCATGGAGGAACGTTCTGAAACGAGAGAAGCGCCGGTCATCCCGGCGCTTCCGTCGTTGTGCGTAGGAGTCCGACGAACTAGACGTCGGCCTTGACGATCCGGCCTCGAAGGCGCGGGTACTTGGTTGGGGCGTGCGTAAAACAGAATTCACGCTTGTTGTACTGGGACAGCCGCGTGCCACAGCCGTTGTGGGCACACGTGCGAGCCGACGAATATGTCTTCGGCGGCCGGTTCGACCCGGTGAATTTGCGACCCTTGAGTGCGGTCTCGTTCATGCTGACCTCCATGGGCAGGACCCTGGATGCGTCAGCAGTCAGAGTCCCCCGCGTTACGTTCTTGTTGTAACAACGCTCGAAGGCTCTCAAAAAGTTCCGCTGGCGGCTCAGATTTTCCGCCCTCGGCAATCTTCTCTTTCAGGGACATCTCGAATTGGAACGCGCTCATGCAATGCCCGCACCGCTTCAGGTGCCATTTGATCCGGGCTTTGCGTGAGAGCGTCAGCTCATCGTCGAGGTACTGGTACACGTACTCGACCGCGTGTTCGCATCCCTTACTCATCGCTTGGCTCCACTAGTCCATGCTCTACTGCCAAGTTCCATAACTTCCTTTGAAGCGCTTTTCTTCCCCGATGCAGGCGCGACATCACGGTTCCAATGGGAACATCGAGGATCTCAGCGATCTCCTTGTACGAAAAGCCTTCGACGTCGGCGTACAGAACCGGGAGTCTGAAGTTCTCAGGCAGTGACTCGATCGCATCAACGATGTCCTCATCGACGAACATGTCGAGCGCTTCGTTCTCTGCACTCTCCTGAGCACCCGATTGCTCGCCGAGACGCCTGAAGAGGTACAGATCCTGCAACTCTCCGAGCTCCACCTCGTTCGGGCGACGCTGCTTCTTCCGGTACTTGTTGATGTACGTGTTCGTGAGGATCCGGTACAACCAGGCCTTGAGATTCGTGCCCTCGGTGAACGAGTCGTACGCCCGATACGCCTTGAGGAAGGTCTCTTGCACGACGTCCTCAGCATCGGCGGGATTGCGAGTCATACGCAGCGCAGCCGAGTACAGCTGGGGTGCGAACTGCATTGCGTCGCGCTCGAAGTCTGCTTGGTCCGCCATGGGGCAGGAGGGTAGCTCAGCCGGTGTACTTGCTAACGAACGAGAAGTGCTTGAACCGACCGAGATCGTCCTTCACCTTGACGGTGAACGTCTTGTCGTACGGCGCACCCGGGAATTGCACGATCAGCTCCCATTGTCCGTCGCCGTTTGCGACGGTCGAACCGCCGCCGAACTCAGAGGTGACGGCGATCTTCGCTCCGGGAGCGGACTTCCCGTAGAACTTGTCCCAAGGAACCGCATCTGTACTCGTCCCGTACTTCTGATAGGCCGTGAACGGATAGTCGACAGGTTTCGTGGTGGTCGTCGTTTCGGCGTCGTAGTAGATGATCATCCGGACCGAAGCCACGTTTCCAGCCTCGTCGGTTGCCTCGAACACGACACCGTTGCCGCCCGGCGAGAGAACAAGACCGATCGACCACGCGCCGTCAGCGGCGACATCGACCCGGTACTTCCCACTTGCGACCACCTCGGCTCCCGGCTCCGTCTTGCCTTCGAAGGTGGCGTACTCCTTCTTGAGCCGCTCACCGTCTGCGGGCGACAACACAATGAGCTCGGGTGGTGTCGTGTCTGCTGCTGCGGAGGGATTCCCCTGCTCAGCGGGCGGCGGCACGTTGCGGGTGCCTGGATCCGGCGCGGGTGAAGTTGTCGGCGTCACGGTGTCGGGAATCGATGTCGTCACGTTTGGCATGGTTGTCGTGACAGAGCTCACGGTCGGAGGAGTGTCCGTTGGGCTGAGGATCAGGAGGGCGAACACGGCGACCATGCCTGCCGCGGCACCGGCAACCGCATAGGTGAACGTACGGCGAATTCCCGATGCAACAACGGCGCCACCGAACGCTCCTGTTGGAGCTGACAGCCCGGCCACGCTCTTGTGGACGGCCTGTGAGGACTCACGTGCGAGGGTGTCGAGGGAACTCACTGGTCACCTCCCGTGTCAAAGTCGAGTTGGGCGGCAAGCTTCTTCCGGCCCTTGTGGAGGTGCACCTTGACCGTGTTGGGGGAGCAATCGAGGACCAAAGCGATATCAACAACAGACATGTCCTCGAGATAGTGCAAGGCAATCGCCTGGGCTTGACGTTTGGGGAGCTTGCGAACAACCCGCCAGAACTCCTCTGCCTCTGAAGGGAGTTCCGGCAGCACAGCCGTCTGTCTCCCCATGCCGGCCAGCCGCGTGAGGGCCTTGATCTCCGATGACTTCCTTCGGAACCGGGAAACCGAGAGGTTCGACACGACGCGACGCACCCATGCCTCGGGCTTGTCGTACGTTCCGACTCTGTCCCAGTTCCTGTGTGCAGCGATAAACGCCTCCTGCGCCAGGTCCTCCGATGCCGACCGGCTACCGGACAACGCATACGCCAATCCGACCACCGATCGGTACTCCCGCCGATAGAAGGCATCAAAGGCCTCAGTCGCACGGACCGTCCCGGACCGGGACTGGACCGCCTCGCCTGTGGCCGTGGCGCTACGTCTTGGTCGTATCGTCATCGATCACCTGTTACACGCTGCACTGCTCTTGCAGGTTTACTCGTCCATCGGCACGATCCCGGGGCCGCCGAAGAGATTCGGTAAACCTCGACCAGAGCTCGTGCGTGTGACGGGTAGGGCGTTGGGACATTCGAAGGCATTGAGCACTCTTACGAGAGGACCATGACAATGCAGAGCAGACCATTCCTGGTAGCGATGGCAGCGTTCGTCATCGTGCTCATCTCAGGCGCTGCCATCGCCGGTATTGGTGCACCAAGGGAACTGTCGTTCTCGGCTGGTGCCACTGTGGATGACAAGGAATCGACAACCTCGACCACCG
Organism: Actinomycetota bacterium; assembly: GCA_039714175.1. Taxonomy (GTDB): domain Bacteria; phylum Actinomycetota; class Acidimicrobiia; order Spongiisociales; family UBA5794; genus B3-G11. The sequence goes on along the minus strand of JBDLJV010000140.1, from coordinate 1,491 downwards.
TCGAGAAACCGGTCACCACGACAACGACGAAGGCAGCGGAGCCCGCTCCGGACAAGGAGACCCCGAAGGAAGAGCCGAAGGGTGAGGCCGAGGACGACACCAAAGCCGAGCCGAAGCCGGACATCAAGCCGGTCTTCACGGTCACGGCACCGAAGGACGGAGATCATGTCACGTCGAAGGTCGTGACATTCGGAGGCGAGATCAGCGACGGCTACACAGTGGTCAGGGGGAAGTACACAGCCAAGAGCCACAAGGGTGCCTGGTCGATAGAACTCGTGCTGTCTCCCGGCAAGAACCGTGTCGGCTTCGAGGCGGTGAACGATGAGGGCAAGACGCTGTATGCGAAAGTCACCGTCTACTACGACGCACCTGCAGATGAGAAGCCCGCTGAAGAGCCCAAGACAGAGTTCACAGCCAGTCAGAAGTATGGCTCGTGCGGCGAGGCTGTCCCCTACGACAAGTTCTATGGAACCGCCGCGCCCGGTACGAAGATCTATGTCATCTCCGAGTACGGCAGCGGCGAAACGAAAGCGGACGCCAATGGCAAGTGGTACCTCAGGGTGGACTTCCCACACTCACCTGCCGGCAAGACGTTCGCCGTCAAGGTGAAGACGAGCACAGGCGAGAAGGCCTACTTCGAGTTCACGAACACCCAGAGTGAAAAGGACCACTGATCGGCAGACAAGGCGACCGATCCGTTGAGGAAGGAGCACGTCGAGAGACGTGCTCCTTCCCATTCGTCGGCACTCGTTTCGTGTCATAGCCAGGCGATACGTTGGAGGCACATGACGCTCCGCGAAACATTCATCACTCTGATCTGGCTGATCGCATGGGGCTACGGCCTCTACATAGCGTGGTTCATCGGGCGATTGGTACGGGATGCCGCAATCCAACAGGGACGCCGCGGAGATCACGGCGCCGCCAATTGCGAGCGCGAAACGCTGGTCTTTCAGACCGAGCGGCGCGATGCTTGATGTGACGAATCGGACAAGCCGGACATATAGGGCAAAGACGCGGAGACGCCGTGGACCAGTCCCCTCTCGAAGGTCAGCGATTCCGTCGGGTGTACGAAGACAATGTCGACGCGATCCGGCGCTACTGCTACCGGCGTATCCCAGCCAGCGAGGTGGACGACGCCACTACCGAGGTGTTCATGGTCGTGTGGAAGCGGTTCGATTCCGTGCCAGATGGCGAGAACACGCTGCCCTGGATCTTCGGGGTCGCTCGGAATGTCATACGCAATCACGACCGCTCGGTGCGTCGCCGCGGTCGACTCACAGCGAAGCTCGGGAGCCTTCCCACCCAGACCGGGCCGAGCGCCGAAGTCCAGGTGATTCGGCGCATCGAGGACGAGACCATGCTCGATGCTGTTCGCAGTTTGAAGGCTGCGGACCGCGAGATCCTCATGCTTGCAGCCTGGGAGGGTCTGAAGCCATGTGAGATCGCCGCGGCACTTGGCATCGACCCGCACGCAGCCTCCATGCGTCTGAG
>JBDLJV010000139.1:0-5861 GCA_039714175.1 Actinomycetota bacterium | reverse complement strand
CTCCTCGAGATCTCCGGGCTCGGCAAACCAGCGCGCCGCGCCCCCAACCTTGTACGTGGTCATCGGTCCCAGCGGAACATCCTCACGAATCGATGTGTGATCCATCATCGGTTGGCGTTCATCGTTTGGTGTTCATCGTTCATCGTTCATCGTGTGTCGGTTGTCGGTTGTCGGTTGTCGACGCTTCGATAGCCGTGGCCACGGATCGTGCGGCTGTGGTGATGTCTCCCGCACCGAGTAGCAACACGACGTCTCCCGGTTCGGCCACCGTCGCGACCTTCGGCGCGATGTCGTGGAGGTCCGTAACGTACGTAGCGGTGCCACCGGCAGCGCGGGTCGCTGCTGCGACGATTCGTCCTGACACACCGATCATGGGAACCTCTCCGGCGGCATACACGTCGGTGACGATCGCTTCGTCAGCAAGGGCAAGTGGGGCGCCGAACTGGGGTCCGAGGTCCGCGGTTCGGGTATATCTGTGGGGTTGGAACACCGCGATCACCCTTCCCGTCGTGCTCAACTTGGCTGCAGCGATGGTCGCTGCAACCTCGGTGGGGTGATGGGCGTAGTCGTCCACGATTGTCACACCGCCCACGACACCTCGGATCTCGTACCTGCGACGGACACCTGCGAATCCGGCGAGCGCTCCAGCGGCACCCTCGATGTCGAGACCGAGTTCATTCACGAGTGCGAGGACACCTGCGGCGTTGGAGGCAAGATGGTCGCCCGGTTTGGGCAGAACAACTCGCACATCTGTCGAGGGACCTGTGAGATCGAACTCCTGGCCGCCTTCGGTGTGATGGTGGTTGACGATTCGCCAGTCGGCGTTTGCAGAGAATCCATAGGTCAACATGGGCACGCGCTGGGCGAGTCGACGGACGCCGGCATCATCGATGCATGCAATCCGCGGCCCCGCCACCCGACTCGCTACCTGGGCGAAGGCGTCTTCAAGCGAAGCGAGCGTGCCGTAGTAGTCAAGATGGTCGGATTCAACGTTCGTGACGAGCAAAGCCTGCAGATCGAGATGCCGGAATGTGCCGAATGCTTCGTCGGCTTCGAGCACAAACAGTTCCTGCGCTCCGAGATGCGCCCCTGTGTTCAACCCGACCATCTCGCCGCCGACGAGGAAGCTCGGATCCATCCCTATCCCACGGATGGCCGAAACCGCGATCGCCGTTGACGTCGTCTTGCCATGTGTTCCGGCGAGCCCGACGGTCGGCATGCGCGCAGTGAGAGCAGCCAGAAGCCGCGGACGCTCCCACACAGGGATGCCCTTCGTCTTCGCTGCGGCTATCTCCGGGTCACGATCGGGCACTGCCGAGGACACGACGACGAGTTCAGCATCGGCTACCGCCTCCGGACGGTGTCCGACCCAGATCGTGACACCGACATCCTGTAGCGAGTCGAGCATCCGACTCGGCTTGACGTCGGATCCTGTCACCACATGGCCCATTTGCGACAAGAGTTTCGCAAGCCCGGACATGCCTGCACCCCCGGCACCTATGAGATGCACCTTTGTCGGAATAGGGTCGAGATCAGACACGAGCAACCTCCAGAACGTGTTCAGCGATCGTACGGGCGACACCGCGAGGCTGGGATGCGGACGCCGTATCGGCCATCCGCTTCCGCTTCTCCTCGCTCAGAAGCAACTCCACAGCCGTTGCGATGATGCGGTCGGTCTCGCCCTGGTCTATGACCACCGCACCGCCTGCCTTGACAAGATCGTCGGCATTGCGTGCCTGATAGCCCTTGCCCGCGGGCAGCGGAACAACAACCGCTGGAGTGGCCGTGGCATGCAGTTCTGAGATCGTCATGGCTCCGGCACGTGAGATGACGACGTCCACCGCCGCGTACAGCCGTTCCATCTGCTCCTCGAACGCCACGACATGCCAACCGTCGACAACCGATGCTCGCGAGTTGATGTCGTCGAAGTGGGGAGTTCCGGTCACGTGGAGTACCTCGAACGCTCGATCCGGATCCTTTGCGAGAATCTCGGCTATCTCGTTCAGGGCTGCCGCACCGAGGCTGCCCCCGAATACTCCAAGCACGGTTACCTCGGGATCGATCCCGTAGCTGAGCCTCGCGTCGCGCCGAAGACTCGCTCTGTCGAACACCTCGAATGCCCGACGGACCGGGTTCCCGATCACAACGGCGTCCTTCAGCTTCGCCGTTGCAGGAGCGAACGCTACGTAGACGGTTTCTGCGACCGGGGCGAGCAACCGATTCGCCACGCCGGGCACGGCGTTCGCCTCGTGGATAACGAGAGGAATCCGTCGCTTGCGAGCTGCCAAGCCTGCCGGTCCCGAGACGTAGCCGCCGAATACGACCATTGCCGCAATCCCATCGGACTCGACCTCCTCTGCGATCCGTCTGGCAGCTGTTCTCACCTTGAACGGAAGCTTGAGATTGTCGATGGACAGCGATCGTCTGATGCCATGCACATCGACGGCCACGAACGGGTACCCGGCTCGTGGAACGGTCTCAGCTTCCATGCGGTCGCCTCCGAAGAACACGATGTCGTCCTTCGCAAGGCCAAGTTCCACAAGAGCATCGGCCACCGCCAGTGCCGGGTAGACATGACCGCCGGATCCAGCGGCGGCGATACCCACCTTCACAATCTTCCCTGCTTCGTCATCGAACGATCAGATGCTCGCGAGATGTTCAGGAGGATCCCGATCGCAGCAAGATTCGCCACCATGGCATTCCCCCCCGAGGAAATGAACGGCAGCGGTACACCGGTGATCGGCAGGACCGCCACCACGCCACCGATGTTCACAAGTGCCTGTACCGAGATCCACGCAACAATGCCGATTGCAAGGAGACGCCCGTACATGTCCGGAGCCCGATAGGCGATCGAAACCCCTACGGCGGCGATGAGAGCGAACAACACGACGACGATCAGGGCACCGGCGAATCCGGTCTCCTCTCCGATGATGGCGAAGATGAAGTCTGTGTGGGCATTCGGCAACCAGAGCCAGCGTGCACGGCTCTGCCCCAGTCCCACTCCGAACATGCCTCCCGTGCCGAGTGCGACCATGCTCTGGACAGCTTGGAGGCCTGAGCCTTTGGCGTTGGCAAACGGGTCTGTGAACCCGAAGAGGCGCGCCTTGCGGTAGTCGGCGGACATGGCGGCAGCGGTCATGACAAGAGCACCGAGCCCGGCCATGGACAACACATACCCCAGCGGCACCGATGAAGCGGCCAGCATCACGAACGCCGGAACCACGATCAGGAGGATGTTGCCGAAGTCCGGTTGCGCGAGCAGGAGAACGCTCACGGTTCCGAGAATCGCTCCGACCGGGATGATGACATGACGAAGATCCGTGAGGAGTGCGTCCTTCTTCGTTAGCACGGTTGCAAGGAGACTCAGTGTGGCGAACTTCGCGAACTCGGCCACTTGCAGTGTGATCGGTCCGAGAACGATCCATCGCGTCGCTCCCCCGCGCTCGTCGCCGATGATCAGCGTCACGACGAGGCCGACGACCGTCACCGTGTAGATCGGAAGCGCAAACCTCTGCCACACGTGATAGGGGATGAACGAGGTCAGAACGAGTGCACCGAGGCCGAACGCGACCCAGAGCATCTGCTTGGTGAACAACTCGAATTGATCAGCGTTCGCCTTGATCGAGACGACCGATGACGCACTGAGCATCGCTCCGAGACCGATCGTCAACAGCATCGCGACGATCACGACGAGCAGGATCGATCTGCGGCTCCCTGCTGATCTCACGACGGCGCGGGTCCGTGGATGACGTGCCTTGCCGCCGTCGTCCAGCGCCCCGGTTGACCGATCTGCAACCTGCGTCATGCCGCCGTCCCTCTTCTCCGTGTCACCAATTGCTGGAACACATCACCGCGCTCGGCATATGAAGTGAACTCATCGAAACTCGCGCATCCCGGCGACAAGAGAACAGTGTCACCCGGTCCCGCCACATCGCAAGCCCTGGCCACTGCCGCAGACAGAGATTGCACCACCGTTGAAGGAGCGACCGATTCGGCGGCGATCTCCGGGCCTGACTCTCCGAACGCAATGAGATGTGTGATACCGCTCACGGTGCCGATCGGCGCGAGGTCCAATCCCTTGTTCCGGCCGCCCGCAAGCAGGATCACCGGTGCGTGCGCTGCAACAGCTGCCACTGTTGCGTGGGGGTTCGTCGCCTTCGAATCATCGATCCATGTGATGCCATCCGAAGTTTCGACCTGCTGTCTCCTGTGTGCACCGGGCGCGAAGTCGGAGATCGCTCGTGCGACACCTGGGACACTCGCCCCAACCGCCAGAGCCACGGTCGCGCCAGCGACAAGGTCGAAGAGAAACGAAGCGTCGCGCACCGGAGCCGGGAATGTGTGGCCGTTCACGACGATTGCGCCGTCGACGACACCGTTCCCACCGGGTGGCATCGTTGTACCGGAACACGCGACCGCTTGACATGGGGCGTTCTCAACGACGCTCGCCACAACAGGATCGTCGGCGTTGTACGCGAGCACGGCATCGGGCGCCATGCCGGCGAAGATACGCGCCTTTGCCTGCGTGTACGCATCGAACGTACCGTGCCAGTCAAGGTGGTCCGGAGCAATGTTCAGCAGGGCAGCGGCAGCCGGAAAGGAATCCCCGAGAAATCTGAGCTGATAGGAAGACAGCTCGAGGACGAGAATGTCCGCGTCGCCTGAGGCCATCCCGGACACCGGTGATCCAAGGTTGCCGCCGCCGGCAGCCTCGACGCCGGAAGCGACAAGCATCTCGGTCACGACTTCGGTCACGGTCGTCTTGCCGTTCGTTCCGGTGATACCCACGAATGGCGTTCGAATGTGCTCGAGACCAAATCCTGCCTCGGTGATGACCTCGATACCGCGATCGAGCGCATCGCTTATCGGAGGCTTGATCTCGGAGAACCAGGGTGACGCAACGACACGGTCGACGCCATCGAGATACTCGGGTCGCCACGTCCGCGGGAGCACGTCGACACGTCCACGCAGGTCTGCCGGAGGTGTCGGATCCTCAGAGTCGTACATCACTACATCCTCGTTGGCGGCAACACAGATACGTGCCACTTCGTCGAGGCCCCTCAAGCTCGAACCGAGGATGAGCACCTTCATGGCAGCGATCCCGGACCGGACACCCAATCCGCGTAGAAGAGGCCTACACCCATCGCGACCATCATGCCCGACAGAATCCAGAATCTGATGATCACGGTTGTCTCAGGCCACCCCTTCATCTCGAAGTGATGATGGATCGGCGCCATACGGAACATCCGCTTGCCGAACCCCCTGAAGGAGATGACCTGGAGGATCACGGACATCGTCTCGAGAACGTAGAGGCCGCCGATGATGATCAGGAGAAGCTGCGTGTTGGTGAGCAATGCCATCGCGGCGATTGCTCCACCGATGGCATGGGACCCGGTGTCACCCATGATGATCTTGGCCGGAGCGGCGTTCCACCACAGGAACGCGAGGGCTGCGCCAAGTACGGCTGCAGCGAAGACGGCGATGTCGAGTGCCCCGTCGACGGCATAGAAGTCGAACCGGTCACGCGATTGCCAGAATGCGATCAGGACATAGGCGCCAAAGACAAGAGCGCTCGAACCTGCGACGAGCCCATCGAGACCATCCGTCAGGTTCACACCGTTTGCTGTGGCCGTGAGCATGAAGAGCACGAGCACAAAGAACAGGACCGGGCCAAGGTCGATTCCGAGGGGTCGGATGAACGACAGCTCAGTGCTCACTCCTGCCCGACCGGCGCCCCAGGCGAATCCAGCGGCGATAAGCAACTGGCCGCTGAACTTCCAGCGCTTCGACAATCCCTCGTTCCGCTTCCGGGCGAACTTGACGAAGTCGTCGGCGAAACCGATCAGTGCCATGCCCACCAA
>JBDLJV010000138.1:0-5881 GCA_039714175.1 Actinomycetota bacterium | reverse complement strand
GAGTTCGTCACGACCGAGACCGAAGAGAACGCCATCGCCGCGGCTGCGATCATCGGGTTGAGGAACCCGAGAGCAGCAAGCGGTATGGCAGCCGTGTTGTAGCCGAACGCCCAGAAGAGGTTCTGCTTGATTGTGCGGAAGGTCCTCTTCGCCATCCGGATGGCAGTGACCGAGAGCGCAGGATCGCCCGACATCAGCACAACGTCGCCGGCCTCGATGGCAACATCGGTGCCTGATCCAACTGCCATGCCGAGATCGGCGGTGGTGAGCGCAGGAGCGTCGTTGATACCGTCACCAACGAACGCGACCTGTTGTCCGGCTGCTTGGAGCTCGGCAACAGCGTTTGCCTTGTCACCGGGGAGCACCTCGGCAACGACCGATTCGATGCCAAGCTGACCGGCGATCGCCTCCGCTGTGGGGGTTGCGTCACCGGTGAGCATCGTGACAGCGATGTGATCGCGTCCAAGGTCCGACACAGCGCTCCGGGATGATTCACGGATCGTATCTGCGACGGCGAGGACGCCCCGGACCCTGCCGTCCCACCCCGCCATGAACGTTGTGTGGCCCGAAGCGAGTGTTGCATCGAACTGACTGTTCCACCGTTCGATTCCGTCGAATCCCTGGTCAGCCAGCAGGGCAGGTTTGCCGACCACGACCGTGTGTCCGGAGACTTCACCGAACGCCCCCATTCCTTCGACTGCCTGGAAGTCGGAAACACGCACGAGCTCGACATCGTGCTCCTCCGCGCCGAGTGCGACAGCCTTTCCGATCGGATGCTCGGATCCGGCCTCGAGGGACCCGACCAGTTTGAGGAACTCTGCGTCATCGGCATCCGTGTGGAACTCCGTGAGTGTCATGGCGCCCCGTGTCAACGTGCCGGTTTTGTCGAAGACGACCGTGTCGACGTTGTTTGCCCGTTCGAAGACCTCAGCGTTCTTGAACAGCACGCCCATCTCTGCGCCGCGCCCTGAGCCAACCATGATCGCAGTAGGTGTCGCAAGCCCCAGGGCGCAGGGGCAGGCGATGATCATCACAGCCACGGCGTTGCGGATGGCAACTGCCGTGCTGCCGTCGATTGCCAGCCAGACGATCGCGGTCAGTACAGCGATGGAGATCACGACCGGGACGAATACTGCCGAGATCTGGTCTGCGAGGCGTTGCACGGGAGCCTTGCTCGCCTGTGCGTCCTCGACGAGCTTGACTATCTGTGCCAGGGCCGTTCTGGGGCCAACCTCCTGAACCTCGACCTCGAGGCGGCCGTGCTGGTTCACGGTTCCGGCGAACACTTTGTCACCCTGCTCCTTGGTGACCGAGACGGACTCACCCGTAAGCATCGATTCGTCAACCCCCGATCGACCCGCCGTGACCGTGCCGTCGGCGGGAATCTTCTCTCCCGGGAGCACAACCGCGGTCTCGCCGGTGAGCAGATCGATGGGTTCCACCATGACCTCATCACCCTGGCGGATGACTCTGGCCTGTTTGGCACCGAGCTCGGCGAGTTTCGCTATCGCGTTCGAAGCCTGGCCCTTTGCCCGTGCCTCGAAGTAGCGGCCGAGGAGAATGAGCGTGATGATCATGCCGGCGGTCTCGAAGAAGAGGATGCCATCGGTGAACAGCGCCACGGTCGAGTAGGCCCATGCTGAGAGGGTGCCGACGGACACGAGTGTGTCCATGGCGAGGGACATCGATGTGACCTGCTTCCAGGTCGCCTTGTGGAACTGCCATCCGAAAACGAACACGACGATCGTGGCCAGGACGAACTGGGTCCACCGGTTCCACGAGGCTTCCGGGCCGAGCATCGCCAGGATCATCAGCGGCAGCGTGAGAATCGAAGCACCGATCAGTGTGCGGAGTTGGCTTTTGGCTTCCTCGTCGTACCGCTCGACCAGAGAACGGCGGTCGTCGTTCGGGTCGATCTCTTCGATCTCGTACCCGATCTTGGCAACGGCGGCTTGGAGTGCAGCAAGATCGGCATCGGCGCTGACGGTGGCCCGTGCTTCCTGCCCGGCGAAGTTCACGATCGCTGTCTCAACGCCATCCTGCTTGCCGAGCACGCGCTCGATCCGCACAGCACACGACGCGCAGGTCATCCCCTCAACATCGAACCGGATCTCAGTATCAGCCATGTCTCATCCTTCTGGTTCTTGCGTAACTGGTAGCCGCACGTGCGGCTACCAGTTACGCAAGAACGGTTGGGGGGTGGGGTCAGCGGGCTACTTCGTAGCCTTGTTCGTCAATGGCTTCGACGATGGACTTCATCGTTGCCTCCGTGCCGTCGTAGGAGACGGCGACGTTGCGGTCGTCGATCGCGACGACGGCGCTGTCGACGCCTTCCAACGGGTTCACGGCACCCTCGATCGAGGATTTGCAGTGGCCACACGAGATGTCGGGGACAGAGAGTGTTATCTGGGTCATGATTCAGCCCTTCTTGGTTGGGAGACCGGGTGCGAAACGCAGTGTTTCCATGAGTTCGTCGACGACCTGTTCGGAGCGGCCCTCCTTGACGTGATCCATCACGCAGGTCTCGACGTGGTTCTGGAGCAGCACACGATTGACGCCTTCGAGCGAGCCCTGCAGTGCAGAGACTTGCTTCATGATCTCAGGGCAGTAGCGCTCGTCCTCGACCATGCCGATTACACCATCGAGGTGGCCGCGCACCGTCTTGAGCCGATTCAGCGCCGACGTTTTGTGTTCCGCTTTCATGCCCACAGTATACCCCACCCCGGGAGGGGTGGGTACGATACGTCTCTACCCATCCCGGGCGCCCGTGTCTCCGTGTTCGAGGCCGGTTCTAGGCGCTGCTAGGTGAGGAGAACCTTGCCGACGCGGCGGGCGGTGATGATCGAGCCGATGATGCCGAGAAGCGTGAGGTAGACGATGTTGATGAGCATCGTCCAGCTCAGGATTCCGAGCGTGAGGCCTCGGATCAGTTCGACGCCGTGGAACAGTGGGGATACCCAGGTGATCTTCTGGATCAGCGGCGGGTATACGTCGATCGGATACATCGTTGCAGAGAACAAGAAGAGCGGGAGGACGATGAGCGTGACGAGATCGAGGTCCTGCCACGACCGCATCCACGTCGTGGCGGCAGTTCCGAGGGCCCCAAAGGCGAACCCAACGAGGATGGACGCGGGGAAGGCAAAGACCGCGAGCGGTGACTCGATCAAACCCATGACGGCCATGACCAACAGGAACGCCGCCGAATACATACCGCCTCGAGCGAGCGTCCAAGCGATCTCTCCCGACGCAACCTCGGTCGGTTCAACGGGCGTAGTGAGAACGGTGTCGTAGACCTTTCCGTACTTGAGCTTGAAGAACATGTTCGTGGACTCGAATACCGCCCCGTTCATCGCCGACGAAGCAAGCATGGCTGGCGCAACGAAGGCTTGGTATGGCACGAGCACGCCCCCAACGGTGATATCCCCGACAAGTTGACCGACACCGATTCCGATGGCGAAGAGGTAGAAGACCGGTTCGAAGAAGCCCGAGAGCAGCACCGGCCAGAACGATTTCGTGCCGAGGATGTTTCGCTCGACAAGGTATCTCCCGCGCCACTTGCGCGTCAGCGGTGGAACGACCCGCGTGGTCAGCACAGGGGCGGTCATGGTTTCAGCTTCCTGCGAAGCGGCTTCACGCACAGCACTCCGAATCCGATGATCCAAGCCGACAGATAGGCGACCGACACCCACCATGCAACGGCAGGACTCTGGTTGACGACGACGGCTCGTGCCAATTCGACTCCGTGATACATCGGGGTGACGACGGCGACCGGCTGTAGCCAGTTGGGCAGTTGGTTGATGGGGAAGAACGCACCGGAGAACAGGAACATCGGGATCACCACGAAGCGGAAGAACATCGGCAGACCTGAAGGGGACTTCAAGCGCACCGTATATGCGGTCGTCGCCGTGACCATGGCAGCGCCGACGAGGACGGAAGGGCCGACGGCCAGGAGTGATTCGAAGAGCGGCGCTACGCGGAATGCAGCGATGACCGCTGCGAAGATCACCGACACCATGAAGACTCGTGCGGTCGACCACAGGATGTGTCCAAGCACCAGGCCTTCGATGCCGATGGGGCTCGCAAGACGCGCCTGCCACGATTTCTGCCATTCGATGCCGCCCATGACCTTCCAGGCGCCCTCGCCGGCACCTGTCTGCATTGCGGTGGCGACGAGGATTCCCGGAGCGATGAAGGTCAGATAGGGGACGCCGTCGACCCCGCCCGGCATGTTCTCATCAACGAGCGAACCAAGGCCGACGCCCATCGCAAGCATGTAGAGAACGGGATTCAGGAAACTGGACACCACCGATCCGCGCCACGTGCGGCGGTAGATCCTCGCCTCGGCTTCGAATATCCGGAGCGACAGCGGTGTCGCCATCACTCCACCAGCGATCTGCCGGTGAGCCGCAGGAACACGTCCTCAAGCGATGACCGGCGGGCAAGAACCATCTCAGGTTCCAGGCCATCTTCGGTGACCTGTGCGATCATCCGGTCGGCGTCGTCGGTGTACAGAAGCGCCCGGTCTGCAAGGACCTCGGTTCGCGGAGCGAGCTGCTCTATCTGGCCATCGAGCGTCTCGAGCACACCCACAGGGAACCGCAGCTCGACAACCTCACCGGGTGCGTACTCATCGATCAGGGAGCGAGGTGACCCCTCCGCGACGATCTTTGCCTTGTCCATGACGACGAGCCGGTCACAGAGCTGTTCGGCCTCGTCCATGTAGTGGGTCGTGATGATCAGCGTGACACCCTGCTGCTTGAGGCGGTAGAGGCGGTCCCAAAGGACGTGGCGGGCCTGGGGGTCGAGCCCGGTCGTCGGTTCGTCCAGGATGAAGAGGTCCGGCTTGTTGATGAGTCCGCGGGCGATCACGACGCGTCGCTTCATGCCGCCCGAGAGCGCCTGGATCTTCGCGCTCCTCTTCTCCTCGAGCTGCACGAAGTCCAGCAGCTCGTCGATGCGCTCGCGGATCTCTACCCGCGACATGTCGAAGTACCGCCCATACATCATGAGGTTGTCGTAGACGCTGAGTTCTTCGTCGAGATTGTTCTCCTGCGGAACGACACCGAGACGTGACCGCAATCGCGGTCCCTCTGATTGGGGATCGAGTCCGAGGACCGAGAGCTCACCGCCGGAGATCGGGCTGGTGGCGCCGATCATCCGCATGGTCGATGTCTTGCCGGCACCGTTCGGCCCGAGGAATCCGAATGACTCGCCTTCAGCCACAGCGAAGTCGATGCCATCGACGGCAGTGAGTTCACCGAATCGCTTGGTGAGGCCCGTGGCCCGGATCAAGGGGGTCATAGACCATGGAGGTTAGGTATCACCGGTGACACGAATCGCCACTCCGGTCGCTGGCCAGAGGCCAGCTCTGGTCGATTGCCGAAGCGGCAATCTCTGGTCGCTTGGCGTAGCCGAGCTTTCGTCGCCAACCGCAGGTTGGCTTCTCCCATGTCGTCAGTCGTCGGCCATTGGTCGTACTACGTTCTGCACATGCAAATCCACGAATCAATCGTCGACGCCATCGGCAACACGCCCCTCGTACGTCTCTCACGCATCCATCCCGCAGGGAACCTCGTCGCGAAGGTCGAGTACACGAACCCCGGCGGCTCGATAAAGGACCGCATCGGTCTTGGCATGATCGAGCGAGCCGAGGAGAACGGCTGGCTCAAGCCGGGAGACACGATTGTCGAACCGACGTCGGGCAACACCGGCGTCGGCCTTGCAATGGCCGCAGCGATCAAGGGCTACAAGCTGATCTGTGTGATGCAGGACAAGCAGTCCAAGGAGAAACAGGATCTCCTCAAGGCGTACGGGGCCGAGGTCGTTGTTTGTCCCACCGATGTCGAGCCTGCAGATCCAACGTCCTACTACTCGGTCGCGA
>JBDLJV010000137.1:0-5930 GCA_039714175.1 Actinomycetota bacterium | reverse complement strand
TCGAAACCGAGATGGGCGATTCCCACGATCCGTATGGCGCCGTCGTTGTCATGTCAGCCTTTCGTGTGCTTCCATGACGCTACCTGATTCAACCGGGGTCGAATCCTCCGTCTGGCTCTGACCACTCCACTTCGAATGGGATGCGATCAGGGTGTGCGTGACCGTTCACGCAAACGATGCGCCTGTGCTCTGATGATTCGATCACATCTGTTGAAGCGACGAACACTGGCTTGCCGTCGTCGGATCGCCAGCTCGTGAGTGGGTGAGCGTTCTTCCTCGCGACCTCGAGGCGTATGTCGTCTGTTCCACACGCTGGACAAGCGCTGATCTCCATGGCCCTACTTCCCTTCCAGCTGCCGTCGCAGCCTCTCCTGGACGATCGTGGATGTTAGGTCTGCGCGGGATCGTTCGATGAGCGATCTGGCGACGTCCGTCGTCCGTCTGAGTCCGGCCGTCATACCGTCCGGATAGTCGAGCGACGTCAACAGGTCGTGCACAACTTCCATGTCCTCGAATGTTGCCTCCGCAGCGGTGAGCTCACCCTTGCGGAGCTGATCGAGCAACCGTCTGCGCTGCTCACCAACAGCCTCGCCGAGGCCCTTGAGATAGGGAACGGCATCCAGGCCAAGGTCAGAGGGGGTGGGGAGCGGCTTGTGGGCAAGCAGGGCAGCTGTGAGCTCTGCCTCCGCGTACTCCTTGACAGCGTCGTAGGCCAGCGCAGAGCGTGCGAGATCCACGTGCCCTTGCAGCCCGGCGTGCAGCTGATTGACCAAGTCTCGAGCTTCGTTGAGACGTTCGCGGGCCACCGCCGCGTCCTCCCGATGCAGCGCGCGGATGGCCTTGGACGAAGCCTGGATGATCGGCCGCCCAAGCCTGATCGCGGTTTCCCGCGCCTCGTACTTCGAGTCGAGTTCGCTGCGAACGCCAGCCTCGACGATGGACAGATCGAGTGAGGAAGTCATAGGGGACACGATAGCCAGCGTGCGCCAGCCTGTCGCGATCACAGGGAACTCCGGCTCGGCGCCTGTCAACCGACTTGTCGACGATGCATCATTGCTCGCCCGTCGTTCGGCGATCTGCCAGGAACCATGTAGGAGTCGGACCCTTCCCCTTGACGTCGATGATCCCGCGACTTGCAACGTCATAGCGATCCTGAACGAGCCTCATCGTCGACTCCGTGATCTGGATCTCCCCCGGCAAGCCGGTCGATTGCATCCTGCTCGCCGTGTTGACGGCATCACCCCAGAGGTCGTAACTGAACTTCTCTGTTCCAACGATGCCTGCTACGACCGGACCCGAGTTGATCCCGATGCGCAGCTGGATCGTTTGACCGACGTAGGTCCGCCCCTGAACGAGCGTTCGCATCTCGAGAGCAAGATCGCAGAGGATGTGGGCATGATCCTGGCGTCCCTCCGGAATCCCGGCGGCAACCATGTACTCGTCCCCGATCGTCTTGATCTTCTCAAGATCGCGTTGCTGCACGAGTCTGTCGAAATCGCTGAAGATCTCATCGAGCAACTCGATCAGCTGTCCGGGCAGAAGGTTGGTGGACATCGGTGTGAACCCGACCACGTCAGCGAACAGAATCGATGCTTCTTCGAAGCTGTCTGCAATCCGCACGCCGGGTTCAGCCTTGAGCCGTTCAGCAATGCTCCCCGGGAGCGCATTAGTCAGGAGTTGATCGGATCGATCGAGGAGCGTCGCACGCTGCCGCACGTAGTAGTACATGCTGATGTAGACGAACGCTACGACCGCTACCAGATTGAAGGCGGCGTACATCTCAGCGTTCTGCACTTCATAGAGCGGTTCGACACGAACCGCAACAGCCACGGCCAATACCTGGCTGACGAGGAACGCGACCATCCAGAAGGTCGCTCGCCGGTCTGCGAACACGGTAAGACCGGCAAGTATCGCTATGAATCCCCATATGGCGTTGAACCCTGATGCCAGAAGTCCCCCTGCCATGATCGTGAGCACTCCCGAGATGATGAGCACCGATGCGATGATCGGGTGAAGCACTCCAGGAAACGCATTCGGCCACCGCCACAGAACTCCAATTGCTCCGGCATTGACGAATGCTGCTGTAGCGATCACCGCACCCGCCTCGGGTGCATCGATCATGAGTCCGATCTGAATAGCCGACACGACACTCACTGGTATCGACAACCAGAGGATTCCCACAGCCAAGCGCTTCAACCGGACTAGCTCATGGTCATCCCCGTCAACGACGGCAATCGAGATCATCCTCTCGAGAACATCACTCGATCGCATGGGCACACCCGGATTCAGACCTCACGAGACCACACCTCGCCTTCCGGAGCGCAACACTACACACGAGGGGGCTGTTCGTCGGACCGATGCGTCAGCGTGGTCAGCCGGCGATCACGCGAACGGTCGGTGACTCTTCGTACTCGGGAACAACGGCCAGCGCAGGCTGTGCAGGCTGAGCATCCTCGATGGGGACGACGGCAGCACGGGGCACGAGACGCTGCTGTTTCGCGTAGAGGAGCAGACCGACATATCCCGCGAAGGCAACATCGAGGGCAATCGTGAGCCACAGCCAAGCCATCGAACCTGTCAGTGTCGCGACAACGAGCGTGAACAGTGCAGTGGCCCCGAGGCCGATGAGAACCCTCTGGCGCTTCAATTGGGCGTGATAGCGGACGTACTCCTGGCTGTCCACCTGAGCAGTGGACACCTGCTCGAGAACCCGCTTCGTCCGCGCGAAATCCCGCGTCGTGGTCTTCGGTGCGCGACTGCGATGGTCGAAGAACGACGGCAGAAGGAATGCGGCCCACAGCCCTGCGATCAGGATGGGTACGACATACAGCATCGGTTACGTTCTCACTTACTCCGCCAGCAACTCGATCGTAGTGACGACCGAAACCCGAGTACGGGATTTGCTGATGTATTCAGGGGTTGAAATCATATTCTGGTATCGGGCGCAGCCAGCTGGCAACTCCGATCCGCTCGGAAGGTTAGGACAAACTCAGTCATGGCGTCCGAAAACATCGCTCGATATCTCGACAGCATGTACGAGGACATCGCTCACAACAGCCAGGCCCTCAGCCACAGCCTTTGGGGAACCGGGCAGGTTGATGACAAGGCAGCCCCCTATCAATCCGCTCACACCTCGTGACAGCATGCCGAACGGAACCTTGCCGAACGTGTCCGCTCGCATCGCCTCTGAGATACCGGGGACCTGACGGTCGAGCACCGACAGAGTGGCCTCCGGGGTCAGATCTCGCGGTCCGAGTCCTGTGCCACCGGTGGTGACGATGAGCGACACCGTACCGGCAAGACGGGTCAGCGCCGAAGAGACCGACTCGACGCCGTCGGGCACGATCTCAGAGACACGTACGTCGAAACCGATCTGCTCAAGGGCAGCCACAGCAACCGGGCCTGAGGCATCCTCAGCGGCACCGGCGGACACCGAGTCAGACACAGTGATAACCGCTGCGGCCAGGTCAGCCACGCTTCCAGTCTCCTGACTTGCCACCGGTCTTCGACAGCAGGCGCACATCGTGGATGGATGCGGAGCGGTCGATCCCCTTGATCATGTCGTAGAGCGCAAGCGCGCCGACGGCGGCACCGGTCATGGCTTCCATCTCAACACCGGTCCGTGCCTCGACACCGACCGTCACTGCGATCCGAGCACCGGATTCGCTGCGCTCGATAGCCACCTCCACATGATCGACGGGGAGCGGATGGCACAGGGGAATCAGGTCGGGTGTCCGTTTCGTGGCCTGGATGGCTGCGATCCGAATCGTGGCGAGCGCATCCCCCTTCTCGAGTTCATCAGCGAAAAGCTTCTCCGACGTGAGCTCCGCCATCGCCACAAAGGCCTCGGCAACAGCTACCCGCGAGGTGATCGGCTTGTCCCCGACATCGACCATATGCACGTTGCCGTGATCATCGAGATGGTTGAATTCAGCCATCCACACTCCGTTCTTCGGGCCATCGGTACATCTCCAGTGTGACAGCGTCACCCGCAGACAGCGAACCGGTGCCCACAGGCACGACGGCTAGTGCTTCGGCGTTGGCCAACGTCGACTGCAGGTTCGAACCCTGTCCACCCGCCTGAAGCGCGACAAGCGATCCGTCCTGCTCGCTGGCAACGAGAACCCGTACGAACACGGTCTTTGCATCGTTGGTGTGCACATCCTCACCCATCGTCGCAGGCACGTGGGGTCGGAACAGCTTCGTTGCACCCATCATGTGGAGAAGGGCCGGGCGAACGAACTGTTCGAACGACACGAACGTCGAGACGGGATTGCCCGGTAGTCCGAACAACGGCACTCCATTGATCTTGCCAAACGCGAACGGCTTCCCCGGCTGCATCGCAACCTTCCACAGGTTGATGTTGCCGAGATCTCCGAGCACCTGCTTGACGAAGTCGTAGTCCCCCATCGACACGCCACCGGTCGAGATGATGGCGTCGGCTTCCGCAGCCGCCCGCTCGTAAGCAGTCTTGAGCTCGTCGACGTCATCACCGATGATCCCGAGGTCCAGCACGGGAACGCCGAGTTCGGCGAGTACGCCCTTGAGGAGTACTCGGTTCGAGTCGCGGATCTTGCCCGGCTCCAACTCCTCTGTCCCCGTCTCCACGACCTCATCCCCCGTTGACATGATCGCAACAGTCGGTTTGGTCGACACGACCGGGTCGATGCCGGCGCTCGCAAGGCTGCCGAGATGGCGCGACGTGAGCCGTACACCCTTCTTCACGATCACATCACCAGGCACCATGTCGTCACCGGCCGGCCGGATGTCCGCACCGGTCTGCACCGAGGCGGCGATCCTCACGAGATCGGGGGTCACCGCAACGGTGTCTTCGACCCTGACCACGGCATCGGCACCATCGGGCATCGGGGCTCCGGTCATGATTCGTGTGGCGGTTCCGGGCCGAACAGCAATTGTCGGTACCGAGCCCGCAGCAACGTCCTCATTCACCGCAAGCTCAACAGGTGGATTCTCCACATTCGATGCGACCAGGGCGTACCCGTCGACAGCAGAGTTGTCGAAGGGGGGTAGTTGGCCGCGCGCTACGGCGTCGTCGGCAACGACCATGCCCAGCGCATCGTCCACGGCAACCGTCAGCGTCGGAAGCCTTCTCATCGCATCGAGAACCTCCGCCCTTGCTTCCTTCAGCGGTTTCATTTGGTCACCTTCTGTTCACTTGACGTCACGAGCCGTTGGATGTTGCCTGCGTGGCGGAAGAGAACAAACGTGGCAATCACCGCCGCCCAGAGGAGTTCTGTGCCTGTTCTTCCCGCGAGCCAGAGTGCTGGGACAAGAAGCACCATCACCGTGATCGATCCGATCGATGCCGTCTTCCATACCGCGACCATGCTGATCCAGATGAGTCCGAGAACGACGCCGACAGCCGGCGCAAGATACATGATGCCGCCTACAGCTGTTGCGACACTCTTCCCTCCCTTGAAGCCATGCCAGATGGGAAACGTGTGGCCGACAACCGCAGCAAGAAGTGTGACGTAGCCGAGCCATGGATCACCGGCGAGCGAGCCGAGCCAAGCTGCGGCCGCTCCCTTCAAACCATCCCCGAGGAGCACGACGAGCGCCTCCTTCTTCCCGAGGACGCGCAGGACATTCGATGTACCGGGATTGCCTGATCCCTCTGACCGGATGTCGACACCGCGTGCCGAAGCCACAAGGATCCCGAAGCTCACACTGCCGAGCAGGTATGACGCGAGGAGAACCAGAGGGATCACGATTGCTTGGGACACCGGCCAAGTGTAGGAACCGCACGCGCATGAGCCCCCCAATTGCCCCTTCCATCATCTGGCAGAAGGTGCAAGACTCTGCGGTGGAAGCCCTCCTCGTGAGCGCCGCGGGAACCCCCACCTTTTCCCCTCCACGCGGCGCACCCAAGCACGGGGAGGGTTTCTTGTGTCAGAAGTCGGAAGTCAGAA
>JBDLJV010000136.1:0-6000 GCA_039714175.1 Actinomycetota bacterium | reverse complement strand
GCGTGCGTTCGATCGCTGAGGTGGGCGTCTCCTGCGCACGTTGACCGCGTGCCTGTGGAAGCGGGGTTCGCACATGTTGGTGCAGCGGTGCGACTCGTTCACAATCTGAAGTATCGACGCTCGATGTCTGCGGGTCGGGTGCTGGCGGCCGCGATGGCATCGGGGGTTCCAGCGGATGCCGCCGCTCTTGTGCCGGTGCCTAGATCACTTGCCAGGCGTGTCGCGTACGGGATCGATCAGGCGAAGGTCCTGGCAGACGAAGTGGCGGTGCTGACCGGATTGCCTGTGGTCGACGCTCTTGCAGCTCCGATCTGGTGGCGTCGCCAAGCCGGGGCGTCACGTGGCGACCGTCATCCCGTCGCGTTCAGATCGACGCGTAGCCTTCCCTACGGTGCCGTCCTCGTGGATGATGTCTTCACAACCGGGGCCACAGCCCTCAGTGCGATCGCGGCACTCGGCTCTCCAGAAATGTCGGTACTCGTCGCCACATCAGCGGGTACTATGGAACCAGGAACACCTTCGTTCCCCAGCCAGGGAGGTGGCGTGACGCGCAAGCGTGAGACGGTCAGAGTCCCACTGCATGCCGCGCTGCCAAGATTTCAGGCTGGTTCCAGCAAGACAGGCGCCGTGGTTTCACCGCGCCCGTCGTGGCCCACCTACCGAGAGGAGCTCGGGTGACCGTCAGCGTCCACGGCAAGAACATGCAGGTACCCAACGAGATGCGCGACTTCGCGATCGAACGGGTTGAGCACGCAGCTCGGTATTTCGACAACGGCAATGACGTCGATGTCGAGTTCAGCGCTAACCAGAATCCTCGCCGCGCGGAGGGGAAGTATCGCGTGGAGATCACGACGAACGCTGCCGGACGCATCGTCCGTGTGGAGGCGGAAGCCGGCGACGAGCGCACCGCTGTAGACATCGCGTCTGATCGATACGAGCGGCAACTGCGGAAGCTGAAGACGAAGCTCATCCAGCGAAATCGGATCTCGAACAAAGACCTAAACCAGGTGTCTAGTCAGTCCGATGATGAAGAGGACCGTGGCGTTGAGATCGTCAGGACCAAACGGTTCTCGATGAAACCAATGGCCGCAGAGGAAGCTGTTCTGCAGATGGAAATGCTCGGACACGAGTTCTTCTTCTTCCTCGATGCGGACACTGATCGGCACTGTGTTGTGTACCGGCGGCGCGACGGCAACGTAGGACTTATCGAACCGGAGTGAGCCGGAGCTGACATGAAGAGATTGCTGGTTGTCGATGATGTACCCCTGTTCAGGGCTGGCCTAACGGCTGCTTTGAGTGGAGCCGGGTACGACGTGGTCGGGGAAGCAGCCGACGGAGAGTCGGCAGTTGCCATCGCAGAGGTTGAGCAACCGGACATTGTCCTGCTCGACATCCTCATGCCCGGCATGTCCGGCCTCGAGGTACTCGGGAAGATCCGTGCGGTTTCGCCCGTTTCCGAGGTGGTGCTTCTCACGGGTTCCGAATCCGAGGAAGATCTCATCGCAGCGATTCGTGGGGGTGCACGGGGATACATCCTCAAGGACATGCCCTTCGATGAGTTGGTCGTTGTGATCGACAATATTGCTGACGGCGGCGCAGCCGTTTCAGCCGGCATGGCCGGCAAGCTCTTCGACGTTGCACGTGAGCTCCTGCTGCACCAGGAGCTCCTCTCGACACGGAAGCCGACGCTGACCGGACGTGAGCTCGAGGTTCTTGGACTTGTGGCCGATGGGAAGACATCGCGACAGATCGGTGACCTGCTCTACATCTCTGAGAACACGGTCAAGAACCACATCCGGAACATCCTTGACAAACTCGGACTGCATTCGCGGAACGAGGCAGTGCTGTATGCGATCAGGGAGAACCTGATCACGCTGCCGTGAGCCAGCGTCGCTGGCGGTAGAAGGTCAGAGGTAGAACGTAGAACGAATGCTTGTACTTTCTACCTTCTACTTTCTACTTTCTACCTCCTGAATCCCGTAACATCCACGGCACATGTCCGTCTTCCGTAATCCACTTCGCTACGGGGAAGGGAAACGGCTCAAGGAGCTTCAACAGCTCGTTGAGCGCGTGAACGCCCTTGAACCCGAGATCGAGCAGCTGTCTGACGATGAGCTTGCGGCGCGCACTCCATGGTTCAAGGAGAGGATCGCGGCCGGCGAGACGCTGGAGGACATCGAGGCCGAGGCCTACGCCACGGTCCGTGAAGCAGCAAAGCGCGTGCTCGGTCAGCGTCACTACGACGTGCAGGTGATCGGCGCAGGAACCATGCACCGCGGCATGATCGCCGAGATGAAGACCGGTGAAGGTAAGACGTTGGTCACGACGATGCCGGCGTATCTGAACGCACTGAGCGGCGGCGGCGTGCACATCGTCACTGTCAACGACTACCTCGCAAGTCGTGACGCGGAGTGGATGGGCAACATCCACCGGTTCCTTGGACTCGAGGTTGGTCTCATCCAGGCATGGATGACTCCGGAAGAGCGACGCCCGGCATACGAGGCCGACATCACTCACGGCACCAACAACGAATTCGGCTTCGACTACCTGCGCGACAACATGACCATGACGCCTGAGCACATGGTGCAGAGAGGCCATGCCTTCGGGATCGTCGATGAGGTCGACTCGATCCTGATCGATGAAGCCAGAACCCCGCTCATCATCTCGGGTCGCGTCGGGGAAACAGGCAAGTGGTACACGGAATTCGCCCGCATCGCTTCCCGCCTCCGCGTTGACGACCACTACGAGGTCGATGAGAAGAAGCGGCAGGTCATCACGACTGAAGATGGCGTGACGCGCGTTGAGGAGATCCTCGGCGTCGAGAACATGTATGACTTCGCGAACGTCGACTTCATCCACCACCTCGATGTGGCACTCAAGGCGAAGACGCTCTATCAGAAGGACGTCGACTACATGATCCGCGGGGGAGAGGTCATGATCGTCGACGAGTTCACGGGACGTGTTCTCGAAGGTCGTCGATACTCAGAGGGTCTGCACCAGGCGATCGAGGCCAAAGAGGGCGTTCGGATCAAGGAAGAGAACCAGACCCTCGCCACGATCACGCTCCAGAACTACTTCCGCATGTACGACAAGCTCTCGGGGATGACCGGTACGGCGATCACCGAGGAGGGTGAGTTCGTTGAGATCTATGGACTCGAGGTCGTCGTCATCCCGACGAACAGGCCGATTGCCCGTCTCGACCAGGGCGACGTCGTGTACGTGGACGAGGACAACAAGTTCGCTGCGCTTGCTGACGACATCGAGGAGCGGAACAAGAGAGGTCAACCGATTCTTGTTGGAACCGTTTCGATCGAGAAGTCGGAGCGAGTTGCTGACACCCTGAAACGAAGGGGCATCAAGTTCGAGGTGCTGAACGCGAAGCAGCACGAACGTGAGGCTCACATCGTTGCCCAGGCGGGCAAGTCCGGAGCGATCACCGTCGCAACCAACATGGCCGGTCGTGGTGTCGACATCCAGCTCGGTGGGAATCCCACGGAACTCGCCAAGGGGGCGATGCTCAGGACAGAGCTCGAACCCGGGACGGATGCCTACGATGCCGAGCTCGAGAAGCTGGTAGAGCAGTTCACTGCCGAAACCGAGGTGGACAAACAGAGGGTGCTCGAAGCAGGCGGCCTCTACGTACTTGGCACGGAACGTCACGAGTCCCGACGAATCGACAACCAGCTGCGAGGCCGTTCCGGACGCCAGGGTGACCCGGGTGAGAGTCGTTTCTACCTCTCACTGCAGGACGATCTCATGCGTCGTTTCGCGAACGAACGTGTGGCGTCGATCATGGAGAGACTCAAGATTCCGCCCGATGTGCCCATCGAGGCGAAGATGGTCACCAAGTCGATCGAGCGGGCGCAGACCCAGGTCGAGTCCCAGAACTTCGAAATTCGCAAGAACGTGCTCAAGTACGACGAGGTGATGAACACTCAGCGCAAGATCATCTATGCGTGGCGCAATCAGATCCTCCATGGCGACCACACCGAGGACCTGATCGCCGAGTGGCGCGACGACGTGATCGACGACACGGTCAGCATGATGAGTAACGGGATCGATGCATCCGAGTGGGGATGGGACGACCTTACAACGCAAATGGGCGAGCTCTACCCGACGAAGATCAGTCGCGACAGTTTTGACGATCCGCAGAATCTTCTGGCTGACGAGGTCGTCGACGCGTACGCAACGGAGGCGGCCGATGCCTATCAGGCTCGAGAGGATGAACTCACGTCGAACGTGATGCGATCTCTCGAACGAACGGTCGTGCTGTCGGTCATCGACAATAAGTGGCGAGAGCATCTTGCCGAGATGGATTACCTCCGGTCAGGAATCGGCCTGCGAGCGATGGGTCAGCGCGACCCACTCGTCGAGTACCAGCGCGAAGGATTCAATTTCTTCGAGGATCTGGTCCATACGACGAAAGCGGACTCGATCCGCTACATGTTCCACGTGGAGGTTGCCCGACGCGAGGAGCAGCCGGTCACGAGGAACTTCGTCACGTCGAGCGCCAAGGGGGATGGCACGACCCAGCGTCAGGTCAAGCGCGAGGGTGACAAGATCGGCCGGAATGCTCCATGTCCGTGTGGGTCAGGCAAGAAGTACAAGAGATGCCACGGTGCTCCGGGAGCCGAGCCTCTTGAGGCTTGATGGGAAGGGTGGTCCTTGTGGCTACCCTCCGGGCCGATGGAACCTGTAGAACTGCGCGCTGTTATCTCCGATCTCCGCTCCCGCCTTGGGGATGCGAGAGGCTTCCTCGACGTGGAAGGCAAGGAAGCCGAACTGATAGAACTCCGCAAACAGGCGTCTGCGCCTGATCTGTGGGACAACCAGGACAATGCCCGTGCCGTGACATCGCGCCTCGCCAGGCACGAAGGGACGATCAAGCTCGTCACCGATCTCGAGGGCTCGATCGACGATGTCGATGTGCTTCTCGAACTCGCGATTGAGGAAGGCGACAAGGAGTCGCTCACCGAGGTGCAGACCGAGCTCGAGTCGCTTGGAAGCGAGTTGTCGATCCTTGAGCGCGAATCGCTGTTCTTCGGTGAGTACGACGACAACCCGGCCATTGTGTCGATCAACGCAGGTGCTGGAGGTGTCGACGCCCAGGACTGGGCGGAGATGCTCCTGCGCATGTACGCACGCTATCTCGAACGGTCAACACTGACTTTCGAGGTCGATGAGTACTCAGAAGGTGAGGAGGCGGGTATCAAGTCCGTCACACTCACGATCAAGGGTGACAACGCCTACGGACTCTTCGAATCCGAGCGTGGCACGCACCGCCTGGTCCGGATCAGTCCCTTCGACTCCAACGCACGTCGCCATACGGCCTTCGCCGGGGTTGATGTGATCCCGCAGGTCGATGTTGCCGAGATCGAGATCGATCCGGAGGATCTTCGTATCGACACCTACCGAGCCTCAGGGGCCGGCGGCCAGCATGTCAACAAGACCGATTCTGCTGTCCGCATCACACACGAACCAACCGGCATTGTTGTCTCCTGTCAGGCCGAGCGGTCCCAGATGCAGAACAAGGCAAAGGCCATGCAACTCCTCGGGGCGCGTCTCGCCGAGAAGGCTCGTCAGGACCAAGCAGCTGAGGTTGCAGCCGTCCGGGGAGAGCAGCACGAAGCAGGGTGGGGGCGCCAGATTCGGAGCTATGTGCTTCAGCCCTATCAGATGGTCAAGGACCTTCGCACCGACTACGAGGTCGGCAACATCCAGGGAGTGCTTGACGGCGATATCGATGGTCTCATCGATTCGTACCTCCAGTGGCGACGATCCGAGCAGTACGAAGCCTGATCAGCCCTGGTCGTTCTCGCTGGAAGGTACATCGATTCCGAGCAGGTCCTCGAGAAGTGGGTCTGGAGGTTCGGGAATCGGAATCGGCTCGAACCCGAGCGCTTCGTAGTAGCTGGTGTGTAGATAGGCGCCTTCGACGCTGAAGGAGATATGCATGTGGTCATCGTGGCGCAGTGTGCGATTGGCGAGGCAGGCATCGGT
>JBDLJV010000135.1:0-6059 GCA_039714175.1 Actinomycetota bacterium | reverse complement strand
GGGAACGGGAACGTTCCCACGAGAGCGAACAGCGGGTCGTCGGCGAGCGGCCAGAAGACGCCAGCGTCGACGATCTTCATGTTCTTGCGCGGCAACACGTAGTCGACTCTCAGGTTCCCCGGCCCGCCAAAGATGGCTTCGCCGAAGTCGGCGGTGTCGAACGCCGGGTCACCCAGGTGGGTGAGGTTGTTGTCACCCTGGAGCAGGGCCTGCTCGGGGCCTCCCGGACTCGCCGGTGTGACCTTCGTGTTCACCTTCGGATGGTCGAGCAGCTGCTGGATCGCTCCGGGGATGCTGTCGCCGTCATATGGGTCGGAGTTCTGGTCGCCGGCAATCACGAACAACGCCTCGCCGGACAGGCCTCCCATGCCTCCATCGTCGTCGTAGATGTATGCGCTGAGGTCCGGGTGGACGTAATCGGCCCAGAACCGGATCTCGTCGTGGTTGCGGGTGCCGTTGCGGTCCTCAGGGCCGTCGAACACCGGCGGGGTCGGATGGCTCACGAGGAAGTGCACCGTCCGCTTGCCGACCTCGATCGGCACATCCCAGTGGCTCTTCGACGACAGACGGAAGACATCGAGCTCCTCCGACGAATACCAGTCCGCCGGGCCCGCCAATCCCGGGTCGTCCGGCAGAAGGGCACCGGGCATGTCCTTCCACAGGAAGTTCTGGAACGTCCGGATGCTGTCGAAGTCGATCGGGTACATCGAGAGCACGGCCATGCCGTACTGCCCGGGGAAGAATCCGAATCCGAACGAGTCGTTCGGAACGAAGTCGCCTGCGGCTCCGCTGTTGTCGAGGTCGAAACCCGAGAACACGCCTGTGTTGGAAGGCGCGATGAATGAGTACGGGTAGTTGATCGGTGCTGCGTCCCCGTGTGGGACCGCGAGGTAGTTGGCCTGGAAGCTGGCCAGCGCCGCCGGGTCGTAGTCGAACTCGTTGATGAGCAGCACGTCGGGCCGAACCCGTTGGATGATCTCTGCCACCGCATCAGGTTGCGGGTTTCCCGGTACCGCCAACTCAGCGGCGAGATCGCCGGCGAAACTCCCGGTGAGCGACGCGTTGAACGTCGCGAAGCGCACCGATTCGGCCAGGTCGTCGCCATGCTCGGCAGTCGCCGGGGCAACGGTCGCGGCCAGGAGGCCTACAACCGACAACAGGGCAAGCAACAAACGAATTCGTCTCATCAGGAACTCCCAACATATCCGGCCGGAATCAGAAGTCCCGCGCCGTCTGGTCCGTACATCCACACAACCTCAAACATACAGGAACGAAGTTGACGCCATCGTGACATCTTGTGGAAGTTCTCGCGAACCCACCCAGAACGTCCTGGCTGGTCATGCCCGCCAACTGAGAACCTCCGCCACAGCGGTGTCGAGAAGGGATTCGATGCGTTCGACATCCTGACCCCTGGACGCAACGAAGAGACCGGTCGTCAGGAGCATCAACACTTCCGCGAGCCGATCGACGCGCGTTTGGGGAATCTCTCCTCGCTCCGCCGCGCCAACGAGTGCACCATGGAACGCGCTGCTCAACCGTTCGAGGTAGTCGTTCCCCGCCTTGACGATCCGCGGATCGATGTGACCCCGCTCTGCCATCGTGTTGATCATCAGGCAACCCAGTGATCCGTCCTTGTCACCTCGGATCTGGCTCCGCCATCCCTCGAAGAATCCCACGATGCTGTCCAACCCGCCGTCGTGACCCTCGAGCGGTTCGAGCATCAGATCGATGCCCTCGAGATACCGATCGGTTACCGCGTCGAAGAGTCCTCGCTTCGAACCGAATGCAGCGTAGATCGACGAACGCGAGAGGCTGGTTGCCAGCGTGATGTCCTCCATGGACGTGGCCTCATACCCACGATCCCAGAACACTCCCATTGCCGAATCCAGCGCCTCATCGGTGTCGAAACTTCGAGTTCGTGCCATTTCTTCCTCGTTGCGGGAATACGTACGTATCGACAACGTTACATGTGGAACGAGCATTCCAGAATACGGAGTGCGGATCAACGGAAGGAAGATCCAATGGCCGAGAAGGTACTGGCCTACCAGATCCACATCGACGCCCCAAAGGACGTTGTGTGGAAGACAATCGCAGATTTCGGCAACGTGTCGAATCTCAGTCCGGGAATCAAGAAGTCCTACCTGACGTCGGAAGTCACTCACGGAGTCGGTGCCACCCGGCACTGCGATCTGGCCCTCTACGGCTCGACCGTTGACGAGCGGATCGTCGAGTGGACCGAGGGGGAGAGTTTCCGCATCGACATCTATGAGTCGTCACGCCTCCCCATGATCAAGACATCGGGCGGATCATTCCTCGTGGAGGAGGACGACACGGGAACGCTATTGACCGGATCACTCCACTACACGCTGAAGTACGGCCCCATCGGGAACATCTTCGAAGCGATCGCCCTGCGCAAACAGCTCGCCAAGGAGTGGAAGATCTTCCTGGCCGGAACCAAGGAGCACATCGAGTCTGGCACGCTCATCGACCGCGACACCCGAGTTCCCGTCCACGCCGTCAGCACGGCCTGAAACGGAGAGCACATGAGCACACTTGCATCCAAGTACGGACCATGGGCAGTGGTCACCGGAGCGTCGTCGGGGATCGGGCGCGAATTCGCTCGAACCCTCGGTGAGGAGGGATTCAATCTGGTTGTCGCGGCCCGTCGGTTGGATCGTCTCGAGACACTTGCAGAGGAGATCGGAGACAAGAACGGTGTGGAGGTTCGGCCATTCGAGGTCGACCTGAGCACGGCTTCCGGAGTCGATCGGCTCGAAGCCGCGACCGACGGCCTCGACGTCGGACTCGTCATATCGAACGCAGGAAGCTCCCCTCCCGGCTCGTTTCTCAACACCAACGCCGACGCCCACCGGGCGTTTGTCGAGCTGAACACGACGACTCCGATGCTGATCGGGCACTCATTCGGACATCGCATGGTCGAACGCGGCAGAGGAGGCATCGTGTTCGTTTCGTCGACCGCCGCGTTCACCGGTACGCCGTACCTGGCGAACTACGCTGCAACGAAGGCCTACCAGCTCACCCTCGGCGAGGGTCTCCATGCCGAGTACGGCGAGAAGGGCGTCGATGTACTCGTCCTGGTTCCCGGTCCGACTCGGACCGAGATGACCGACGTCGATGGTGTCGACTTCTCGGTGCTGCCGATGAGCTGGATGGATCCCGAGGATGTCGCCGCCGCGGCGTTGGGTGCCCTCGGCAGGAAGCCGGTGCTCGTTCCCGGAAGGATCAATCGTGTGATGCGTTTCGCCACCACCCACCTGATGTCTCGACGGGCGTCGGTCTCGATGTGGGGGTCCATGATGCGAAAGGCGACCGACGACGCACTGGTGTGACCCGCCCGCGTGTCTGCAAGCACCGCGATGGCCCACAGGCTGCTCACCCTCGGGTGCTGACTTGATCAAAGAACGGATCGGGCCATCGCCCTCGGTCTGCCCAAGGGATGATCACCGTCACTGCTCCCCCGCGGACACGAGGCTGGCGTCATGCAGCTCGCATCGCCGAGTGCGTCAGTTGCCATGATGCGGTACCCGTAGATTCCGATCGGAGCAAGAGAACGGACCGCGTTGCGCTCTCCCGTGCACGCCATCGGTGACAGAGGTGCGTGTTCGGAGCATCGGATCTCACCACCACGCGCGCTGCTGGCGCTGTCCACATAAGCTTCGGAGTATCTGGTATCTATTCGACCGATCCAAGATGTCACCAACGTGGTGCAATCCTCCGGAGTAGTCCGCAGGTGGGCTGAGTCTGCGACAATCCCTTGTCGAAGGGGCCAGATGTACACAACCCGATTTGCCGAGTTCGCAGACGACATTGCAGCACTGCCAATGAAGTCTTCATACACAAAGGCTGATCTGCTCCTTGACCGCTTCCTCCTCGATCAGGACGCACCGATCGAGGTCTACTACGCCCCCTTTGACCACCTCAACACCTCAGCCCGGATCGTCATCCTGGGGCTTACGCCAGGATGGACGCAGATGGCTGCCTCCTTCGCTGCTGCACGAGCAGCGGTCGAAGCGGGCGAACCCGACGACGAAGTACTACGCCAAGCGAAACGGGTTGCAGCGTTCTCAGGGACGATGCGCACGAACCTCGTGGCCATGCTTGACGCACTGGACGTACCGAATCTCTTCAGCCTCGACAGCACAGCCTCACTGTTCGATAGCGAGTACGAGGATCTCGTTCACGCGTCCTCAGCACTTCGCTATCCGGTGTTCAACGCCGGCAAGAACTACTCCGGGTATCCGACTCCTGACACCTGGCCAGTTCTGCTGCCCTACTTCACTCTCCTCGCCGATGAGCTGGCGCTCACCGAAAAGGCCTTCATCATTCCATTGGGCAAGGCCGTCCAAGGAGTACTCGACATACTCGTGTCGGACGGTCGCATCGATCCGACTAGGGTGGTGTCAGGATTCCCCCATCCTTCGGGTGTCAACGCCCATCGAGTTCAGATCTTCGAGAAGAACCGGACGAGAATGGTCGACCAGATCCGCGACTGGAACCGCTGAACCGGTCCCTGATCATCGAGAGCACGAAATGGCGCCACCGTCCTCATGAACCGCCTCGCCAGCCCGAACAGCCGACACCACATCCCCACTCACTACTCGGGAGTTTCGATGATGTAGCCGCGAGCAGCGATGTCCCGCACGTCCTGGTGAGCATCGAGGAACGCCTGTTTCTTGGCATCGGTATCCAGACCGACCCGGGCCGGTCTGCCGAGCGTGATATCTCGATAGACCTGACCGAGCTCGTCCACGGTGAGCGTTTCGCGAAGGCTGGATGGCGGCTTCGGATCGTTCCATTCGAACGGGTCGGTCCACGGGATCCGGTAGAACTCCTCACACGTGGGGCAGTACCAGTCCCCCATCTCGTCGTCGACGACACAGCCAGCGAAGTGGTACTGGGCCTCATCTTCAGATGTCGGCATGCGAGCGGGCATCCCGAACACCACGGTTTGGATCTTGCTGGCGTCCCCACATGTGGGACACGGCAGTACCCGTCGTGGCGGGTCGTAGACGACGTTCATCCGTGAGGCCATGACAGCAAGAATCTCGTCGAACGTACCGCTCCAGAAGTACTCCTCCCCTGCTCCCTCAGCGAAGCGATCCTCGCGTACGTGCCGTGTGAGGACCGCTCTCAGCTGTTCGACACTGCCGTGTTCGAGAACCTCGTCATCGTCCACATCAGCCTCTGTCTGGGTCGCCGTGTACTCGGACAGCAACACGCCGGATACGAACACGACCCGCAACAGCTCCGACCAGCTCTTGGCCTGCGCGCACGCAGCGAATAGCGAGGACCAGTCGATCTCGTCGATGGGTTTGTCAATCTCCAGAGCCTGCTCCTTTGGCCTCGCGCTTCTTGCGAGCCCTCTCCAGCTCCTTGTTCGCCTGCCGGATGTACGCACGTTTCGCGTCCGAAGCAGCCTCTGAGTACGGGGACACAAGGGCAGAGCTGTCCCTGTGCCAGCCGAAGATCGCCGCGATCACGCTCCAGGTGAACCAGGCACCGAAGAGAACACCGGGTGTGAACATGATCACAGTGATCGCATCCACGCCAAGAAACACGGACGTGGCTCCCACGATGCTGGATGGATCCACCACTCCCCCTCACCCGCCCAGCAGTGGTGTAGGCACGACGTCCCCCCGGACCTCATCCATCACGTGCTCGATGTCACCAGCCCACAGATGCACGAGGCTGTCCGTCGTGTCCGTGGATACCCCCGACGAGACTGACCCCCGCCAATCGTCAAGCTTCCACGTGAGGAGGTTCGAGTCCTCTTCCATTTCGATTTCCAACACGATTCGTTTCATGCTTCGCATCGTACGCGGCCCCTGTGACATCTTCCGCCAGGGGGACCTCAGTCGGCCATGTCCTCAGCGCTGGATGGAACACTCACATCCATTGTCCCGAACTCGTCGATCAGTTCCGCCATCTGCGGCAGAGCCTCTGTGGCTGACATCTCAACAGCCAACCCGCCAGTCGACAGTGCCAGCCGGCGCAGGTCGTTGTCATTCGGGTTCACATCGATGAGGCGTGATCCCGAC
>JBDLJV010000134.1:0-6108 GCA_039714175.1 Actinomycetota bacterium | reverse complement strand
TGCATGTGGGATCCCGCCTTGAGCTCCATATAGATGACGAGGAGCGCCGAGCCGATCACGAGCGCGAGCATCACAACGAGCTTGACAACGATGCCGATCAACAGGCTCATCGGTCGACATCTCCCAACACGAAGTCGAGGGATCCCATGATCGCCACGAGGTCCGGCACGAGCTGTCCCTTGAGGATCCAGGGCAGGATCGTGAGGTTCGAGAACGATGTGGACCTGATCTTGAGTCGGTACGGCATCTTGCCGCCTTCGGACACGAGGTAGTAGCCGAACTCGCCCTTGGGGTTCTCGGCCCGCGTGTAGACCTGACCCGCAGGTGCTTTCAGCACTCTGGGAACCTTGGCCTGGAGTGGTCCCTCAGGGATGAGGTCGACGGCTTGCCGGATGATCTTGACCGACTCACGCACCTCATCGACGCGGACGAGATACCGGTCGTAGCAGTCACCTCCGGGCCGGGACACGACGTCGAAGTCGACCTGGTCGTACGGGAGGTAGTTCTCGACCTTCCTGAGGTCGTAGGCAACACCGGATGCTCTCAGGTTCGGACCGGAGAGTCCGTATTCGATGGCCTTGTCGCCGGGAATGACGCCCACGCCCACCGTTCGTGCCTTGATGAACTCGTTCCCTGTGACAAGCGTGTCGACGTCGTCGCAGATCCGCTCCGTCCGGTCCATGGCTTCGAGCGTGCGCTTGAAGAACCCGGCCGGGATGTCCATGGACATCTTCTTCGTCTGGGAACCACCGCCGTAGGCCGGCTTGATACCACCGACACGGTTGAAGTTCGGATGGAACCGACCGCCGGTCATGTCCTCTATGAGTTCGAGGATGTACTCGCGATCCCGCAGCACATGCATGAGCGGCGTCGTTGCACCGAGTTCGAGGGGATAGGACGACATGAACACGAGATGCGATGAGATCCGGAAGAGTTCCGTGAGGATCAACCGGATCCACTGGGCACGCTCGGGTGCCTCGACGCCCATGAGCTTCTCGACGCCGAGGATGAACGGCACCTCGTTCGCAAAGCCTGACACCCAGTCGATGCGATTGACGAGTGCAGTGATCTGCGCGTAGGTACGCACCTCCGAGAGCTTCTCGTAGCCCCGGTGCATGTATCCGATGACGGGTTCGACCTCGTTGATCCGCTCACCGTCGACCTTTGCGACGAGACGGAGCACGCCGTGGGTCGACGGATGCTGTGGTCCAATGTTGAGGGTCATGTCCGGGGTCTCGAGTTCGATCGAGACGGCAGCCTCGGAGCGGTGCATCAATTCTCTGTACGTCATGATGCGTCCTCGTCTTCGTCCTTCTCGGGCAGACCTTCGACGTCCACGTCGCCCGGCCAGGGCTTCACCTCACGGCTGATGAGCGGGTAGGACTTGAGGAGCGGATTCCCTATGAAGTCGTCCGGGAGGTAGATCGGGACCAGGTTGGGGTTGCCTTCGAACACGATCCCGAACATGTCGTGGGCTTCGCGTTCGTGCCACTCCGCACCGCCGATCGACGGAGCAAGTGACGCGATCGTTGCATCGTCCTTGGGGAGTGTTGTGAAGAAGTTGACCGCCTTGCCGTCGGTCACGGAGGAGAGCCGGCACATGACCTCGAAACGCTCTTCGAGTTCGTCGGGGTCTGCGACGCCGTCACCAACTGCGGTTTCCTTGGACCAGTCGATCGCTGACAGCCATGAGAAGAACGGGAGCTCCTTGTTGGCATCGAGGATCGTGTCGACCCACTTGTCACGGTGCACGTAGACACGAATCGTGTCGAACTCGACCACATAGCGTTCCGCTCCGAAGCGATCCGCAATGTCGGCGGCGTACTCCTCGAGAGGGTCCGGTGCGGTGTCGACAGTGGTGTCAGGCTGGTCGCTCATCAA
Organism: Actinomycetota bacterium; assembly: GCA_039714175.1. Classification (GTDB taxonomy): domain Bacteria; phylum Actinomycetota; class Acidimicrobiia; order Spongiisociales; family UBA5794; genus B3-G11. Next base: position 4,227 of record JBDLJV010000134.1, on the reverse strand, counting down.
CCCTGCTCCACTTCTCTTTCGGGTCCTCGGCCATGATCCGCTCCTGCAACAGGATGATGCCGTCGAGGAGGGCTTCCGGCCTCGGGGGACAGCCAGGGACATACACATCGACAGGCATGAGTTGGTCGACGCCCTTGGTCACCGAGTACGAATCCCAGTAGGGACCGCCCGTGTTGGCGCACGAGCCCATCGAGATCACATACTTGGGCTCAGGCATCTGCTCGTACAATCGCTTGACGGCGGGTGCCATCTTGTCGGTCACCGTTCCGGCGACGACCATGAGATCTGACTGCCTCGGAGATGCAGGTAGAGGAACGATGCCGAATCGCATGAAGTCGTATCGGGGGCCTGCGACGGCCATCACCTCGATGGCGCAGCACGCAAGGCCGAACTGGAAGTAGTAGAGGGAGTACTTCCGCGACCAATTCAGCAGCCACGACAACGGCTTCGGCGTTCCGAACTTCTCGATCACTCCCACGTGAGGACGCCCTTTCGGATCGCGTAGATCAGGCCGACCAGCAGGATCGCAATGAAGATGAACATCTCGACGAGGGCGAAAACACCTTGCCCGATGGAATCGAAGAACTCGAGCTGGAGTGCCCAGGGGAAGATGAAGACGGCTTCAACGTCGAAGATGAGGAACAGCAGGGCGAAGAGGTAGTAGCGGATGTGGCTCTGGTTCCAGCCTCCGCCAACCGGCTCGATCCCTGATTCGTAGGCGATGTCCTTCAGCCCGCCGGGCTTGTTGGGTGCCAGCGCCTTGCTTGCGGCAACCGCACCGGCAACAAGGAGGGCACCCATGATGATGAAGACCGCGACAGTCAGATAGTCGCCGTAGTACTGATTGAGCACCGAGAAAGGATCCTTCGCTATCCGCTTCGGCCCTCCGGCCGCCAGCCTCTGCGAGTGTACTTAGGCGCACGAGCCAATCCCAACAATAAGAACAGAGATTAGAGAACAGAGAACAGAGAAGGTTCTGAGTCTCTGCTCTCTGCTCTCTGCATGCTGCCTACTGTTTGCTCATGAACATCACTGTTCCTGATTACTCGGGCGGGAGCCTTGCCAATCTTGTGGCGGAGCTCGAGCGTCGCCTCACCGGAACATCGTTGGCGCCACGACTGCATCCAAATCTCGCGGAGGCGATCCCCGAGGCCGATACCTATGTAATGGTGCTCTTCGACGGGCTCGGGAGCCACCAGCTCGATCACCCTGCAGCTCGGGACCTCGCAACCTCCCGGCGGGCTGCCATCGATGCACCTTTCCCATACACGACCACCGTCAGCCTTTCGACAGTGGCGACTGGGCTCCCGCCGAGCCAGCACGGAATTCTCGCCTATCAGCTCTGGATGGAAGAGGTCAGCAAGGTCGTCAACACGATCCACATGACAACGCTGTGGGGCGAAGCGCTTGACCTCGACTACGGGAAGATCCTGCCCGAGCAGAATCTGTGGGAGCGATTGAAAGGTGCTGGTATCGAACCGATCACCATCCAGCCGGGCCACTTCGACCGCACACCGTTGACCAGGGCGCTGTACCGGGGATGCCGCTTCGATCCCTATTGGGCAACGAACGAAGCTGTGGATCTGACGGTCGAGGCCGCTTCCGAACCGGGTCGATTCGTATACCTCTATATACCGCACGTTGATTTCGCTGCTCACGTCGGCGGTCAAGCGTCCGCTGAGTACGCAGAGGCGATGGCCGTGGCCAACAACGTGTGGAGTGATCTCTCAGCAGCTTTGCCCGGAAGCATCAGCCTCATCGGGACCGCCGACCACGGCCACATCGACCTCGCTGAGGATCACAAGATCCGTCTCCCCGACGATGCCGGAAAGGATCGCATCCTGTACGGAGTAGAGCGTGCCATGTTCATCAAAGGGGACGGAGCGCCCCTGGCTCAAGGCATCCCTGCCGAGTGGGTGCCGTATGCGGATCTCCCCGAACTGTGGGGTCCCGGTCCGATGCACACGAGCTTCCCGGAGCGCCGTCCCGATGGAATACTCTTCGCTGACGACGGCTTCGGCGTATTTCACAAGCACAGCAATGATCGCCTCGTCGGATACCACGGCGGCCTCATGCCCGCCGAACGAGAGATTCCCCTTCTGGTCCGGTGAAACCGGCTACATCCCCCTTGACCGCTTCCCAGATCACTGGTTCCTTGACGCTCAGCCGGTCCAAGCCCTACCGGCCGATACCGTTGATCGACCCTGTGACCTTCGTCAGTTCGATGTCATACGCGAAGCAGATCACTTCGCGGTCGCCCACAGCCCAGGTCTCTTCCGTGGGGCTCAACCAGCCAATGTCGTAGATGCTCTCCTCGTAGGAGATTCCGACGTAGTCGGCGAAGCTGTCGTAGCAGATCTGGTTGGCGCGGTTCTCGATCTGTGAGCTGCCGGGGAAGTCGCTGCCTGAGAGGTTCTGATTGGCGATGACCTCGTTGTCGTGCGGCTTGTCGCAGTCAATCACCGGAACGTCCAGCACCTGCTCGAAGGAGGACGGATCATCGAAGCAGGTCCCGACGTCCAACTTCAGGACCGTGTCGGAACATGCTGATATCGACAGAGTGCCAATCACGAGTACCAGTGCCACGATTCGCCTCATGTTGGATTCTCCCATCTCAACTCCCGGAGGAAGTTCTCTTCGATGCACATCGGGAACGCATTGAGTCATCAATCGGCGGTCATCAGGCAAACTGTAGAAACTGACCAAGGTCAGGTCACTGAAGCTACCCGTCGCGAACCCGGGGTTCCGTTGCACGGATCGACTCAGTTCTCAGAAGTCAGCAGACCGCAGTCGTCGGTACCACCCTGTGACGCGTCCGCTGTCGTTCTGGATCCTCCTCAAGGGAGCGGGAGTCCGATTCCATGTGTTCGAGAGCCCTCTGCGATGCCTTCAATCGACGGATGAGCCTGTCGACCCATTGCCACTGACAGTATTTGGATGTAACACTTGAGTGTCAGCTACGTCTTGTAGAGGTACATATGGGGCACCAAACAGACGCGAGGAAGGCGCTGCGTGACTACGCACATGATCTTCACTCCTCCGCGCCCGGCGCGGGCCTGTCTGCCGGTGGCTCCAAGCAAGACGACGCATCGATCCAGTTAACTGGCTCCGGTGCCCCTCACCAGCTGGCCATTGCTGCTGTAGTCGTATGCGTCGTCTTGCTTGGAGGCATCGGCCTTGCAGCGGTAGCACCTTCAACCGATCAGAGCGCTGATCAGTTCCCGGTCGAGGTTACGGCACAACCACAGAACGCCGCTGCAATTCTCGCCATGGGAGACGGGACCGCCACGACGAACGCAATCCGTGCGTTCAACGATCTCGGCATGGATCGTGCCCGCGATGCGCTCATGGACTCGATCCTCAATGGAACCGATTCGCTCCCCTCGGTCCAGCAGGCTCTTGCGACACTGCTCGCCGTTGTGGACCAGAAGCTGTCACAGGATGGACAGGTTGATGAATCGGACCCTGATGTCGTTCTCGCCATCAACGTCGTGGAATCGGCCGTGCGGAGACCACCCGGACTCGATCCTGAAGGGGTCACGCCCGGTACGGCCGACCCGGGATCCCACGAGATCTTCTTCTGGATTGCACCAGGGAGAGACCCGAACTTCGTTCCGCCGGGCAGGGATCCGTTGTGGACACCCCCGGGACTTGTCGACAATCCTCACAACGAGCTTGCCAATCCGGGTGCACCGGGGCAGAATCAAGAAGAGGGAGCACCAAACGGGGGCAAGCCGTGACGCAGGCGCAGCATGATGGTTACGAGTTCGAAGTCACTGAACTCACCGTTGCTGCCGCGCAGCGTGGCAACCACGACGCGATTGGTGCGCTCGGAGCGGAGGCCTTCCGCAGAACCGTGGCCTTCTACCGCTACACCGGGTTGAATCCCGACAACGCCGAGGATCTCGCCGCCGATGCAGTGGAGCACATCATCTCGAAGCTCCCGACCCTCCGGAAGGCATCGGCATACGACGCATGGATGTGGACGATCACCCGCAATCTGCTGAGATCACATTGGAGATCGAACAAGACAAAGGACGCTCGGGAGCCGATGACGCCCGCGCCGCCGACACCGGAAGAGCAGGCGATAATCCATGAGGAGCACGCTCAGGTTGCCCGTGCACTTGGTAGCCTTTCATTGAAGGACCGCGAATTGCTCTGGTTGCGTGAAGTGCTCGATCTGGACTACCGCTCGATCGCACAACGCGTTGACTCGAACGCCGCCGC
>JBDLJV010000133.1:0-6140 GCA_039714175.1 Actinomycetota bacterium | reverse complement strand
CTTGATGGCATCCTCGAGGATGTCGATACCTCGGTCGAGATCCTCCATGGACACGTTGAGTGGCGGGATGAACCGGATGATGTTGGTATCCGGTCCTGAGTTGAGAACGAACAGCCCGTGGTCCATGGCATAGTTGCCGATCGCCGCGAACGCCTCGGTGTCCGGCGTGTTCCCCTCGGTGACGAGTTCGACACCGATCATGAGGCCGAGGCCCCGGACATCACCGACGGTGCGGTGCCGTTCCTTGATCTCGTTCCATCGGGAGAACGCGTAGCCCGAGAGGCGGGGCACGCCGGGGATGACGTCACGCAGTGCGTCGATGTTCGCAGCGCATGCAGCGGTCGATACCGGGTTGCCGCCAAACGTCGTGCCGTGTGAGCCAGGCAACCACTCGTCGAGCATCGCCGCAGGTGCACCTACCGCTGAGAGTGGTAGGCCGTTGGCGATTGCCTTGCCCATGGCGAGGATGTCAGGTACGACGTCGTACACCTGGGTGGCAAACCACTCACCAGTACGCCCGAAACCGGTTTGGACCTCGTCCATGACGAGAAGAATCCCGTGTTCGTCAGCGATCGACCGTATGGCTTGCAGGAATTCCGCGCTTGCCGGGTAGTAGCCACCCTCGCCCTGTATCGGCTCGATGAGGAATGCCCCGATCTCGTCAGGCGTCACTTCGTGCTTGAACTTCAACTCGAGTTCACGCAGGGCGTACTCGTTCGCGTCATCCTGTGACATACCCCAGGCGAATGGATGCGGAAACGGAGTCACGAACGTGGAGCCGACGAGCGGGTGGTACCCCTCGCGGTACTTCGCCTTCGACGTCGTGTACGTGACCGATCCCATTGTGCGGCCGTGGAATCCTCCGCGGAAGGTCATGATGCCCTGGCGGCCTGAGGTCTTGCGTGCAAGCTTCACGGCTGCTTCCACCGCCTCGGCGCCCGAGTTCATGAAGAAGACCTTCTCCACGTTATCCGGAGTCACGTCGATGATTTGCTCTGCTGCGTCGACGATCGGCTGGTACATGAAAGAGAAGCCTGTGTGCCACAACTTGTTGAGCTGTGCCTGTGCAGCCGCGAGAACCGGCTCAGGCCGGTGACCCATGTTCGTGGTTGCGATTCCGCAGGCGAAGTCGAGGAACTGGCGACCATCGGCCGCAGTCACCCAGCTGCCCTTCCCCTCGATGATCTCGATCGGGTAGTCGTACTCGAACGCTGCTGCGTAGGAGTTGGTGAATCTGTTCTGGAGGTCGGTCATAGGAACTCCTGTCGGTGGTGAGGTGGTGAGGTGGTTAAGACACAGGGGCAGTGGTTCGCCAGGGAACAGCGAACAGATGCCGTCGTCTGTGTCTCGGCGTTGCAAGCATGGCTCCGAGACTAGCTGGAGTCCGATGCTCGGCTTCCGCGAGAGGCTATTCGCCGGTGAACTCGGGGGGACGCTTCTGGAGGAATGCCATTGTGGCTTCGACGAAGTCGTTCGACTGGATGAACGCTGCGTTCCACAGGGCGATGTAGTCCAGGTTCTCCTCAACCGACCGGCCCTCTCCTGCTGACAGCACCGCCTTTGCTCCCTGGACAGCAAGGGGTGAGTTCTCTGCTATCTCGCTGGCGAGTGCTTGCGCGGCCTGGCGCGTGCGGTTCCCGTCGGGGAACACTCGGGAGACCAGTCCGATCTCCTTGGCTTCGTCGGAACCGAAGTCTTTGCCTGTGTAGACGAGTTCGGCAACCCGGCCCGGGTCGATGATCCTCGGCAGGCGCTGGAGCGTGCCAACGTCAGCCACCATCGCGATCTTCGTTTCCCTGATGGAGAACACGCTGTCGGCCGACGCGTAGCGGATGTCGCATGCCGTGATCAGGTCGACTCCGGCGCCGATGCAGTGACCGTGGACGGCGGCGATGACCGGCTTCGGGCAGTCGGCGATTGAGCTGAACGTCTGTTGCATCTCCTTGATGGAGCGATACAGAGCCATGCGCTTGCCGACCTCCGAACCCGGCTGGTGGTCTGCTTCGGGGTCGACGCCTCCGCTCATGAACATCGGGCCGAACGCCTTGAGGTCGATTCCCACGGTGAAGGACTGGCCCCGAGCAGCGATCACGATCACCCGCGTCTCGGCATCCTCGCCCAAGGCTTCCATGATCGTCGGGAGATCCCGCCAGAAATCCTGTGCAAACGCGTTGCGCTTGTCCGGCCGGTCGAGCCACACGGTGGCGACATGTCCGTCGAACTCGACGGAGAGGACCTCGGACTGCGGAAGGTTTGCTCTGCTCATGGACTCTCCGTGGACGCCGGAAGGCAAACCATAGACGGGATACGAACAGCCCGTCCGCCCTCGCAGGCGGGGGACAAGCTTCCTGTGAGGGAACCTCATCGGGTCTTCGCTTCGTCCTAGCGGTAGCCGGTGTGGGAACCGGCTCACATGAATGGAGAGAGATATGACACTGATGAGAGAACTCAGGAAGCGCACGATCGTGCGATTGATCATCGCCACGATGGCATTGTCGGTCGTCGCCGCAGCATGCAGCGGTGGCGATTCTTCCGATGTGGCCCCCGTTTCGGGCGGCGACAGCGAGGAGATGAACATTGAATCCGGTGCGATGATGGACGGCGATGAGACGGAAGCCCCGAAAGCATTCAGAGCGGTTGCCGACGATGGATCGATCCGCTTTGAGGCGACCTCACAGCAGGTCTTTGACGCGAAGATCATCCGGGACGGGCGATTGGACATCCGGATCGACCCGGGCACGTTCGGAACGAACGCTGAAGAGATCCGGGTCATCGCTGCTGACCTCGGCGGGTACGTGGCTTCCGGGGAGACACACATCGAAGAGTTCGATGAGGATCGCTATGCCGTTGGCTGGTACACGATGCGTATTCCGTCAGACCGGTTTGACGATGCTGTCGGGCGCATCGAGCGGCTTGGTGAGCGGGTATCGGCATCCGTCTCGAGCCAGGATGTGACAGAGGAGTACGTCGACCTCGAGGGACGTCTCAGCTACTGGCGGGAGCAGGAGCAGTTCTACACCCGCCTGATGGATGAGGCAGTGTCGATCGATGACATGATCTCGATCCAGACAAGGATGCAAGAGGTCCTGCTGACCATCGAACAGATCGAAGGCCGCCTGCGGTACCTCGACAGTCGGACTGACTTCGCAACGTTGACCGTTGGCCTCACCGAGGTTCCCGACGGTCCGATCGTGCCGGTTGAGCCGATCGAACCCAGCACCATCGAGGCAGCCTTTGATCAGGCAGGAGAGGTGCTTCTGGCGACGGTTGCTTTCATCATCGTTGCGATGGCGGTAGCGATCCCGATCGGAATCCTTGTCCTGTTCGCCTACCTCGCTGCGCGGCTCTTCCTGAGTCTCAGGAGGAGGGACGAGGCGCCATCCGAGAGTTGACACCCGCCGTCTTCCGGTTCTTGCGTAACTGATGGTCGCAGGCGCGACCATCAGTTACGCAAGAACGGTTCACGCCTTCAGCGTGAACGGTGGGTACTCGTCGGTGAGTGCTGCGATCCATGCCCAGGTTCGAGCCCACCAGCGGTGGAATCCGACGAAGTAGTAGTGGAGGCTGAGTGGCAGGTTGCCGTTGATCAGGATCATCACGTAGCCGAACCAGGCGAGAACGAGGGTCCCGAGTGTCAGCCAGGCAAGGACGAAGAGATGCGGCAGTGCCATCACGGTCCTGACAAAGATGATCCCGAGAAACGCGAGCAACTTGCTCTGAGGCTCGGGTGCCTCGACCACCTCAACCTGGGCAGGGTGATTCTCGTCTGTTCCGAATGTCGGGTAGATGTCCGTCGTGCTCGTGAACCAGGCGAACACTCGTGAGAACCACTCGAGGAAGATGATCTCGAAGTTCTCCACCCAGAACGGTTTCCCTCCCTGGAAGAGGATGTACCAATAACCGATCCACACGATCGGCTGTACGGCGATGGAATATGCCGTGAGCAGGAAGATGTGAGGGATCAGCAGGATCGTCTTGGCAAAGAAGATGACGCCGAGCGTCGCTAGCCCACGGCTGCGGAACTCGTCATCTACAGGGACTACGAAATCAACGGGATAACTCGGTTTGTCCATCACGCCTTCAGCCTACCTCTCCCCACTCTACGTTCTACCGCAACTCGACTCCGCGGTCGCCTGCGACGACGTGGCCGATGACCGATGCTTCGAGGTCAGAGGTCTCGAAGGCCTTGAGCGACGCGTCGACGTCTTCCTCGGCGACGACAGACGTGAAGCCGATGCCCATGTTGAATGTGCGGTACATGTCACCCAACGGGATCTGACCCAGCTTCTGGATGACCCTGAATACGTGGGGGATCTCCCATCGGGATCGCTCGATGACCGCGCGCGCTCCTTCCGGGAGGACTCTGATGACGTTGCCCGGCAGTCCACCGCCGGTGATGTGGGCCAGGCCGTGGGGTTCGACGCGAGCGAGCATGTTCACCACAGCCGGGGCATACACGATGCTTGGTTCGAGCAGAACTTCCGCGGTGGTCACGTCCGTGTCGGGGAACGTCTGGTCCAGGGGGAGGTGATTGGCGACGATGGCCCGTACGAGGCTGAATCCGTTCGAGCGGAGGTTCGGCGAGTACACACCGACGATGACGTCACCCGGAGCTACCTTCGAGTTGTCAACTTCCTCCCCGAATTCCACGATGCCCAGGGCTGTGGCCGCGATATCGAACTGGTCTGGCGGCATCACGCCCGGATGTTCAGCGGTCTCTCCGCCGAGGAGCGCCACGTCCGCGTCGTTGCACGCGTCGGTGATCGATTCGACGATCTCCTCGATGCGGTCGACATCAATCCTGCCGGTTGCGATGTAGTCGGTCATGGCAATGGGGTTGGCGCCCGCAGCCGCGAGGTCATCGGCCACCATGGCGAGAAGGTCGTAGCCGAGGCCTTCGAGAATGCCGGTCTGTCGAGCGAGTTCGGCCTTTGTTCCGACACCGTCCATCGACATCATCAACACAGGGTTCTGGTACCCGACCGGTAGCTGGAGTCCGGCCGCGAATCCCCCGAACCCGCCGACAACGTCCTCTCCCCACGTGGACGTGACACGCCAACCGATACGGTCGACGAGTTCATCGGCTGCGTCGAGATTCACCCCTGCGGACTCATAGCTGGTCATGTCGACCTTTCAAGTAGGAACTTACTGTCGGTTATCGGTACGTCTGTTGGGTAGCTCCCCGACAGGCATGCCGTGCAGAACGTGTCTGGGGCACCGCCGGTGGCCTTGACGAGATTGTCGAGATCGAGGTACACAAGGGAGTCGGCGCCGAGCTGGCCCGCAATCTCGTCGACGGATCGACCCGCCGCGAGGAGCGTGGAGCGGTCTCCCGTGTCCATGCCGTAGAAGCATGGCCAGCGGTAGGGGGGAGATGAGATCCTCAGGTGGACTTCGGTTGCTCCTGCCTCGCGCACCATCGCAACGAGTTGGCGCGTCGTCGAACCCCGGACGATTGAATCATCAACCAGTACGACCCGTTTGCCCTCGATCACTCCCCGCATGGCATTCAGCTTCATCCGCACACCCCGCTCGCGCATGGCTTGAGCCGGTTGGATGAATGTACGTCCGACATAGCGGTTCTTCACCAATCCGTCGAGGTACGGGATGCCGGACACCTCGGAGAATCCCTGCGCCGCCGGAATCCCCGACTCAGGCACGGGAACGGTGATGTCCGCTTCGGTCTCGGCCTGTTCGGCGAGCTTGCGACCCATTCGCTGTCGCGCCTTGTGGATGGTCTGCCCGAGGAGTGTCGAGTCGGGCCGTGCGAAGTACACGAATTCGAACACGCAGAGCTTCGATTCGGCCGGAGTGAACGGGAATCGACTCGTGACTCTGGATCCTTCGATGATCACCATCTCTCCCGGGGCAACCTGTCTCACGAACTTCGCTCCGAGAATGTCGAGAGCTGCCGTCTCGCTGGCCACCACCCAGGTGTCGTCGAGTTGACCGAGACAGAGAGGCCGGAATCCGTGCGGGTCCCTGACTCCCACAAGCGTCGTGTTGTCCATGACGGTGAGCGTGAACGCACCTTCGAAGGAAGGGAGCGTCCTGCCGAGGGCATCAGGGAGGGAGAGCCCTTCCTCGGTCATCGCTTGGGAAATCGCCTCGGTCATCAACTCCGAATCGGTGGTTGCGGC
>JBDLJV010000132.1:0-6236 GCA_039714175.1 Actinomycetota bacterium | reverse complement strand
CCCACGCGATTCTGCACTGCCGCGCTGATCTCGCTTTGCGAGCACCCGAGTTCGATGGCGAGGTCATCGATCGTTGCTGCATCCTCCTCGAGCTTCTCGAGAGAGGGCAGGTCACCGTACGTTGCCATGTAGTCCTCGACGGTCATGTCTTGGAACTCGGCATCGACATCGTCGATCAATCGCTGGAACAGCTCCATCGTCTCATCGGCAAGTTCATCGCAGTTACTCGCTGAGATGGAATCTCCGCATGCAGCAGCGAGCATCCCGAGGGCGACAAGGAGAACGAGAATCCGACGAACCAACATGCCCGGCAGGCTACCCGTGGTTCACTGTAAGCCCGCGTTCTGTGGGCCAGAGACTTCCCTGAGAGGGTCTGTAACCCTGGGTTCTACACATACCGCGTTCTGTGGGCCAGAGACTTCCCTGAGAGGGTCTGTAACCCTGGGTTCTACACATACCGCGTTCTGTGGGCCGGAACTTACAGATCCTATTCGCTGATCTTCTACGTACTACGTACTTCATGGATGTCGTCGACGATGCCTACGACTACTGAGCGGATGGGGCCCCACTCGATGTCGTAGATCTTGCGAGCGGAGCTGCCCTCGTCGAGGACGAGTACGGTCTCGTCGGCGCCTGCTCCGACGACATCGGTACAGATCAGGTAATCGGACGTGTCCGCGTCACGATCCATCAGGCGGACAAGCAGCAGTCGCTCGCCGTCGAAGAACTCGTGGTTGATCGTCGACACGACGTTGCCGATGACCCTGCCGACCTTCATGATCGCACCTCGACATCATCGACGATGCCAACAACAGCGTGATCGACGGGCACGAACCTGGGCTGCATGGCCTCAGCGGCTTCTCGGGAGGCAACGAAGTAGATGAGCTCTCCCTCGCCGGCCTGATACACGGCATCCGCGGCCACGACACACTCCCCTACGGGGTTCTGCTGTTCATCGAGCGGCTGGACGACAAGGAGTTTCATGCCCGTCATCCCCGGATCCTTGATCGTTGCGACGACCGTCCCTCGGACACGACCGAGCTGCATCAGGAGTCCGTTCGGTGGGTCCGCACCCTGTCAAGGAATCGGGCCGACGCTGCAAGGTCGGCTCGGAGTTCGTCGGTCAGTTGCGGAATGACAACGGATGCAACAAGGTGCTCCCCTGCCCGTTCGACGCCTGCCTCAACGGCGGCATCGACTTCGCCGACGACGCCCTCGACGACGAAGTAGGCCTTTCCGTCGATCCCATCGGCCATCCTGAGCGCTGCGAGGGATACGTCTGCTGCCTTCACGGCGGCATCGGCCGAGTCAACTCCGGCTGCCACGGTGCTCGTCTCGATGAGTCCAACGGCATCTGCATCTGTGTCGGCTGACGTGTCATCGCTCACGATGGCTTCAGCGACCGAGACCGCAACGTCGGGAAGGAATACACGGTCGATCAGCTTCAGGTCGATGTCGGCCACGATGTCGTCTGCAACCTCCACCGATGCAGTGTCGCCCGCTACGAGCACGACGTACTTGCCGGGATGTGTGGTACCTGTGTAGAGCACGGAGATCGGTGCTCCCTTGGCGATCGCGTCAGCGGCGTTCACGCCTTCGACAATGGAGGCGAACTCCCAGATCGCGATTGCTGGTGACCGGTTGTCAGACAATGTTCAGTGCTCCTACCACGGTCACCCGTCTCACACGAGTGAACGTCCTCGGCCTCGTCAGTCCTTCACCTGTCGGACTGGCGATCGAGAAGGATGTGTATCCCTCACCGTCAGAGCCTAGACCTGCGATGTTCGAGCCATTGGCAACGAATATGGAACAGTTCATGACACGGCCCATCCGCGTGATGGCGTCGACATTGGTCGAGTGGATCGAGGCGGTATGACGGAAGCCGTGTTCGGAACGCAGGGCCAGGTCAATGGCCGTGTCGACATCCTTGACCCGCACAACGGGCATCACCGGCATCATCTGTTCCGTCCAGACGAGATTGTGCTCCTTGGGAACCTCGGCGATGACGAGTTTCGTGCCCTCAGGAGGCGTGACGCCGATCTCGGAGAGGATCACTGATGCGTCCTTTCCGATGAACTCCGGGTTGATGACACCCGGTTTGTTCGGTGGTCCCATCTCCTTGAAGATCACCCGCTCGAGCCGCTTGAGTTCGTGCTCCTTCAGGCGATACCCACCAACGGTTCCCATGTGTTGGATCAGGCGATCGGCAACGGTGTCAACGACGATCGTTGTCTTCTCATCGACGCAGATGATGTTGTTGTCGAACGATGCTCCTGCGACGATGTCCCTGGCAGCCTTTGCGATGTCAGCCGTCTGGTCGACCACGGCAGGCGGATTCCCCGGACCTGCAGCAATCGTCTTCTTCGGCGTCTTGAGCGCCTCCTTCACGACACCGGCACCGCCGGTCACAAGCAACACGGGCACATCGGGATGTGCCATGAGTGCCTGGGCAGAGTCGAGGGTGGGCACCGCAATGCACGTGACGAGATCCTTCGGGCCGCCAGCAGCGATGATCGCCTGGTTGATGAGCTTCACGTTCCTTATGGAGACGGCCTTCGCGCTGGGATGCACGTTGAACGTCGCCGTGTTCCCCGCAGACAGGATCGCGATCGCGTTGTTGATGATCGTCGATGTCGGGTTCGTCGTTGGTGTGATCGAGCCGACGACTCCGTACGGGGCGTACTCCGTGATCATCATCCCGTGATCGCCGGTGACAACGTGGGGGTCGAGATCCTCGGGGCCGGGAGTCTGCTCGATCACGAGGGCGTTCTTGAGCACCTTGTCGTCGGCTCGGCCGAGCCCGGTCTCCTGCCGGGCCATGTATGCGAGCTGCTGGTTCTCCCGCCGCATCGCCGACCTCACGGCCTCGATGAGTCCCTTGCGTGCATCCAGCCCAACCGACCTGTAGATGGCGAAAGCCTTCTTGGCCGCGCCCACGGCTTCGTCCACCGTGGCATAGACGCCATCCCCGAGTTCATCCTGGATGTCGGCAATCGCATCCGCAGCCTCGATGGCCAGCCCTGAGCGTCCCGGGATGTCACCCGTGGAGACGCGACTCCGGACCCTGCCGATGATGGCCTGGATCTCGGAATCGGTCAGCTTCGGCATGTCACTTTACGTACACGGTTTTGCCGTCAAGGTCCCACTGGTCGACGATCGCCATGATCACGGCGTCGCAAGCTTTGTCCCGTGTGATCGCCGTTTGACGTGCAGAACTCCCTGATGCGTACAGGACGACCTCGTCGACCCCCGCACCGACGCTGTCTACCGCAACGACATAGCCACCGGTCTCAACGCCTTCGGCGGTGAGTTGACGTACGACAAGCAGTGGAAGTCCTTCGAGCATCGGCTCCTTGCGCGTAGCAACGAGCGTTCCTGTCACCCTGCCGAGATTCATGTTGTCTCCTTCTCTGGGGAGATCGAATCAGCCGACAGCGTCCTTGGCTTCCTCTTCTCGTCCCAGCGGGAGCACGAGATCGAGATTGACGTGCGGACGTGCAATGACGTGGGTAGCGATCACTTCGCCGACCTTCTCACTGCCGCGTATGCCAGCCTCAACGGCGGCCTTGACGGCTGCGACGTCGCCACGGACGATCGCGGTCACATAGCCGCCACCGGTCTCTTCGTAGCTCACGAGCTCGACCTTGGCTGCCTTCACCATTGCGTCGCTCGCCTCGACCATTGCGGCGAAGCTCCTGCACTCAATCATCCCTAGTGCGTCTGCCATCCGTTCCTCCTGCGTGTCTTGGTTCTTGACTCTTGGTTCTTAATTCTTGGATCTTCCCTCGATGCCTTCCAGCGCAGCCATCGCTGCCTGCCAGCCGACATCCATGTCGCTCTCTTCGCCACCGAGGTAGATGCGACCAACGGCGCCGAAGGCTCGCACTTCAAGGATGTTTATGTTCGCAGCTTTCTCCGCCTCATTCGCGGCAAGAGCTGCGTACGCGGCGGGAGCGCACTCCATGACATAGAGCGTCTGGCCGGGGATGATCAACTGCCCGTGCCTCGTCCGGTTGATCAACTGTGCGTGATGGTCCTCGATGCGACGGATCAACTGGGAGGACAGGATCTCGGGTTTGAGCCTGTCCTCGATGGTGAGGTCCAGAGCATCGAGGATCGCTTCGCCAGCAGCCCGGGTCTCGGCCTGGAGAGGCGAATGCACCTCCAGCATGCCGTACACACGCTCGATGATCTGCATTGCCGGTGTAACACTTGTGGCCTTGAGGGCGATGTCTGTGAGCCGGTTGATCTCGATACCCGGAGCGACCTCTACCCAAAGCGACGACTCCCCTGCAAGCGGCAGGAAGCCTTTCGATATGGTTCCTATGAATGCAGCATGCTGGGGCTGCAGACTGTCGAGGAACGCATACGACCGGAGCTCAATACCGTTCGCCATCACCATCTCCTTCGATGCCAGCAATGATCTGGACTCCGGCCGAGGCTCCGATACGCGTGGCGCCTGCAGCGATCATGTCCTCCGCGTCCTCAAGTGTTCTGACGCCTCCTGATGCCTTCACTCCCATGTCCGGGCCGACAGTCTCACGCATCAGCGCAACGTCGTACACGGTTGCTCCGCCACCGCCGAAGCCGGTTGAGGTCTTGACGAAGTCGGCGCGTGCCCGCTTCGCGAGCGAGGAGGCGATCACCTTCTCCTCGTCCGTCAGAAGAGCGGTCTCGAGGATCACCTTGGTGATCGCACCTGCTTCGTGGGCTGCGTCGACGACCCTCTCGATGTCTTTGAGGACGACATCGTGCTGGCCGGACTTGAGGGCGCCAACGTTGATGACCATGTCGACCTCACGCGCGCCGTCTCGCAGCGCCTTGCGCGTCTCGGCTGCCTTCACGTCAGCGGTCGATGCACCGAGTGGAAACCCGATCACAGTGCACACCTTGACGCTCGAACCGCGCAGGTGCTCGGCTGACCGCTTCACCCAATATGGGTTGATGCATACGGAAGCGAAGCCGTTGTCGAGCGCTTCGGTGCACAGGACATCGATCTCATCGGCGGTGGTGTCTGGCTTGAGCAAGGTGTGGTCGATGTACTTGGCGAGATCGAGCGGAACGTCCTCGGCGTCTCCGTGGAACGACACGCGGTCGGCACCGTTCGCCACAACCTCCCGCAGCTTGATCGGATTGGCACAGATGTCGGCGCGTTCTGCAAGTGCCGTGAGCACTTCCTTGGTCACCAGCTCAACGAGCTGTTCGCGCGATACGTTCTGGGTCGTCATGGTGTGTTCTCCGTAGAAGGGCTGTCGAGGGCGTCGATCAACCCTACGCGTCGGGCGTGTCTGCCCTCACCGTAGGGTGTCGAAAGGAACTCCTCCGTGATCTGCCACGCAAGCGCATCACCGGTGAGTCCAGCGCCGAGTGTGAGCACGTTCGCGTGGTTGTGTTCTCTGGCGTTGCGTGCCGTTGAGAGGTCGTAACAGAGCGCTGCGCGGACGCCGGGAACCTTGTTCGCGGCCATTGCTGATCCGATGCCTGCACCATCGACGATCACGCCTGCGTTCGCCTCTCCCGAAGCGACTTTGCGGGCGACATCTGCCGCTATGTCAGGGTAGTCGACGGCATCGGTGGAGTCCGTGCCGCAGTCGATGATCTCAAAGCCCTTTTCGGCAAGCCGAAACGCAATTCGCTCCTTGAGCGCAAACCCCCCGTGGTCCCCACCCACCGCTACAACCGTCGCCGAAGCCTCTTGAGTGTCGTCAGATCCGTCTCTGTTCTCTGTTCTCTGTTCACTGTTCTCATCTTCAAACAGCCCACCGACGATGTTGCGCACGATGGCTCGTACGTCTTGTTCGATGTTCGGATCTCGTGCGGTCATTGCCTGGTCTCCATTGGTTCCGTCATCCTAGATGCGTACGGCGTGGTGCCACGGCCTCTCCGAGGGGTTTCACAGTTACCGGTTCAGATGGCCGATAGGATGTTCGTCGATGGACAGAACGATCCGATGGGAAACCGAAGCTATCCGTAGCAGTGGCGCAAGCCGCCAATCCCCACCGAAACCGACGCGCAAACGAGCCCACGAGAGCTTCACCGACAACCGGAACTGGGTCACACTGCGCGAAGCCGAAGAGGCCACGGGGATTCCGGTCAACACGTTGCGCAAGTGGATCCGGCGGGCCGATCTCCCCTCTTACCTCGAAGCCGACGGCGACATCGCCCTCCGCATGGTGGATCTTGATGCGGTAGTCGCCCGAGCCAAGGATCTCGGACGACAGATCAGAGAACAGAGA
>JBDLJV010000131.1:0-6283 GCA_039714175.1 Actinomycetota bacterium | reverse complement strand
TCGACGACGAATCCGTTGACCTCGCCGCTGGCCTTCGTGGCGAGCATCTTGGCCAATACGTGCGATGAGACGATCGCGAGGAAGTCAGGACGTGGGAGCTTGCTCACCAGATCCTTGGCGAAGTCCTTCGGGCTGAATCGACTGAAGGGATCTCCCTCCGCGGTGAGGCCCTTGACATCCACCTTGAGTTCGACGTCGAAACCCTCTGCGAGCCTGTCAAGAATTCCAGGAATCGCTCGGGGTATACCCGCTCCCATGAGGACATAATCGACCCCGGCGAGCATTGCGCCGTACAACGATGGAAGAGTGGTTACCTGGATCTTCTCGAGGAAGTTCACGCCCACCGGATTGTCGTGCCCCTCTTTGGCGAGGAAGATCTCTGCGAAGTTCCCGGCGACGATGAGTTCCTCGACCTTGCGTGAAGTTCGCAAGCTCGCCATGGGCTTGACCGCGAAGCGGGCGTCTGCGGGCTTCCCACCGTCGACGAAATACTTGTCGAGAATCCTCTGAGCAGCGTCTCTTAGGGGAAAGGCCGCAAGCGCGCGACGCATGTGCCCACCAGGGTCGCCGACCTCGAGTCGTCGCGCCAGCAGAGCACCGAGCGCGACTCCGGACACGACGCCGAGTTGTCCTTCGGAGGAAACCGCGTTGGCGAGTCGCCAGTCCGATACGGCTACGCCCATCCCACCCTGGATGATCACGGGTAGGTTGCTGTTCATGCTGCTGCTTTCGTCGGGTCGACCGTGTGAAGGCGAATCTGTTGGGGGTTCGACTGCCGCAGGATACCGAAGGTTTCGCGCTCGTCCCGACGTGCACCTCATCGGGGACTAGGTACCTCTGTCGTCACAGTATGACACCCCGGCGGCCCAGGTGGACTGGTACGATGATGGCGGGCACAAGGAGACAAAGCAGTGGCATTCGAATTGATTGAGTTCTGTGAGCCGACACCCCAACCCGGTCAACCGTTCCCAGGCACCCAGGAACGTGTCCTTGGCACGTTCGATCTGGAGAAGGAAGCGATTGATCTCGGCCGTGCCAGATGGACGGAGGCGCGATCGTCCGACACCACCGACGTGATGTGGTGGATCGTTCGCGTGCCGGGGGAGTCATTGTGTCGATGGATCGCTGATCGGGGAACCGATGAGGAACAGATACTGGATCTCACGACGAACAACCTTGTGAAGGTTGAGCGCTAGACCGTATCGCTAGACGGATTCCCACCGGTACCATCCGGCCGACATGAGCGATACCACTACGACCATCGTTGGAATTACTGATACGGCGCGCGACCGAATTCTCGCGCTCAGGGACGGGGAAGGCATCCCCGATCTGCACCTCGGTTTGCGGATCACTGGTGTTGGCCAGCAAGGCTTCATCTATGAAACCGCATTCCTCCGGTCCGAAGACATCGGATCCTCGGACATCATCGAGGATCATGGTGGGCTGCCCGTAGCGATCTCGCTTGACAGTGTCGAGAACCTGCGCGGCGCTGTGCTCGACCTGTCGGGAGATGGAACGGGGCCGGGTCTTGTCATGCGGAACCCGAACGTGCCAACTCCGACCCTCGGAGGCGCCGAACTCGGAGATCTCGAACTGACCGGTTCACCCGAAGAGAAGGTTCGCACGCTGCTTGATGAACGGATCAACCCGGCCATCGCTTCACACGGCGGAGTAGCAAATCTCATTCGTGTCGAGGGCGAGGTTGCCCAACTTGAACTCGGTGGCGGATGTCAGGGGTGCGGTTTGGCAGCAGTGACGCTGCGTGACGGTATCGAGCGCGCAATCCTTGATGCGATTCCGGAGATCACCGAGGTCGTGGACGTCACCGATCACTCGATGGGTGCGAATCCGTTCTACGCCTGAGGACTCAGTCGGTTTCGATCGACTGGCGCATCGAACGGGTCATACCAACCACCTGTCGGCCTGCTTCAACGCCGATTCGGGGGAGCTTCGCTGATCGACGGTTGTAGAAGGAATCTCGTTCGACCGACGCCTTCATCGGCCTGGGCGTCTCCTGATGTGCCGGAGTGTCTTTCGATGCCAGGGCCTCGAACCGGTGCTCGATGTCGCTCGCAACATCTTTGAGTTCTGAGGCGGGTTCGGTCGGCTCAGTGGACTCTTCTCCGGCCGCGGTCGGGGCCTCGACGTACGGGCTTGCTGCAGCTTGCTCGCTCGCCTGCTCACGTATCGTCTCGGCATCTTCGACGGCGCGCGCTGTGGTTGCCTCGGCGGCTACTTCTGCTGCCCTGATGATCCCGGCGGCTTCGGCTCG
The DNA here is from genome assembly GCA_039714175.1 of Actinomycetota bacterium. Lineage (GTDB taxonomy): Bacteria > Actinomycetota > Acidimicrobiia > Spongiisociales > UBA5794 > B3-G11. The sequence goes on along the minus strand of JBDLJV010000131.1, from coordinate 4,011 downwards.
CGCCTGGTCAAGGATGCCTTCTGCCTCCTTGCGGGCTTCTGTCACGAGCGTGAACGCGTCGTACCGCGCTTCTGCGAGAAGGCTTCTCGCTGCATCCTCATCGGAAGCGGCAGCCGTCGAACCGACTGCCTCATTCTGGTGGATCACTGCTTCGTCCGTTGTCCCTTGGACCGTCATCGGTGTACTCCTGCGTGCGCGCAACACGTTCCGCTTGCCCTTGGGTGCCTATCGGCAGGACTGCGCAGAAGTTGAGCAGTTTGTGGGTCGGACGCCCTATTCAGGACGCCAACGGTGTATCGCCTCGAGCGTGTCGAGGATCTCGCCGAGTTCGAGGCGAAAGAGCTCGCGCTCGTCGTGCGAACCGGTGAGAAGCCCCTTGCTCGAAGCGAGTGAGATCCCCGTCGCAAACAACGCGGTCGATACCGATTCGTGCGTCGAGATGTCCCCGTGGCTCACCATCTGGCTTCCCATCAGGAGAGCATTCTCCTGAAGGCTCTCAGCCGTGATCGGATCGCCTTCGAGGGCAACGAGCGCTGAGGCCACGACGAAGTACGCCTCGAAGAATGGGCGCAGAACGATCGGGCTCTTTGGCGGATAGGTCTCCGGAACGAATCCGACGATGTTCTCCTGACCGTTGTTGTCGACGACGTACCTGTCGACTTCCGCATCGATCTCCTGGCGGAACTCATCCGAGGACGAGAAGAAGAACTCGAACTTCAACAGTGCACGTAGATCGAGCGCGTGCTCGATCACAGAGTCACGGGCCAAGGGATTCGACCGTCGCTCGCAGATACCGAGGGAGAGCTCAGTGATGCCCGCGTTCACGAAAAAGTGGATGATCGTGTTGCGGTAGTAGGCCGCGGCGAGGTGTTTGCCCTGACTGATGGCGTACACGACATCGTTCAATCCGTCGGTTCGGGTAACGACGCTCGATTCGACGAGAGCATCGAGTGCGCCCTCGATGGCCGCGTCCGAACGGAAGGGGAGATCATCGGTTGTGGGGAGTGACCGCTCATCAACGAAGTCCATGAACGGTTGAAGCGTTGCTTTCGCTTCAGCGACCGTGAGGCCGTGCCTTTCCTCTGAGAGCAGGGCAAGGGTGACGAGGCTTATCGCAGTGATCGGCGTCACATCGTTGATCCGCGCGCTGACTTCGAACGCCACCTTTGGCAACGCGAGTTTCCCGTCCGGTGTGGTCAGGTCTTCGTCCCTGTCGATGTGCTCGCTGAGGTGAAGAGGTTCCCCGAACCTGATGTAGATACGACCGTTACGTTTCCTGAGCGAACTGATGAACCGGAGAGCCCACATGAGGGACTCGGTCTCCTTGCCGCCCCCTCTCTGCTCATCCGCATACGAACCAACGTCGGTGATCTGGTCATAGTTGATTGACACAGGCACGAGCACGACATCATTGGTGATCCCACGCTGGTACGAGTCGGCAACGTAGGCGAGCAGGCCGAGTTTCGGCTCCCTGAGCTTTCCACTACGCGAACGGCCGCCTTCCACGTACCACTCGAGGGCGAACCGCTTCTCCAGGAGATAGTCGAGATACTGCCGAAGAACGAACTTGTACGGCTCGTTGTCGCGGAATTCCCTGCGGATGAAGAAGATGCCCGACCGCCTGAGGAGGGGACCGATAAGGAAGAAATTCATGTTGATTCCCCCGGCGGTGTGATTCAGGGGGAGCTCGTTCTCGTACAGGACGTGCTGGAAGACGAGATGATCGAAATTGGACTTGTGGGAGGGGAGGAAGATGAGGGGATGGTCCTCGGCGTGTCGGTAGATCGCCCTGAGGTCGGCTTCGGAGTAGTCGACGGAGTGATGGGCGGCTTGGATCACCATCGTTGTCAGGCCATTCACAAGGTCGATCACATTCGGGGAGTGCTGGGCAGCGATTTCCTTGAGATATCTTCCGGTTCGCTGCCTCATCCGCTTCTCAGGTTTGGCTTCGTGACGTGCAAGTCGCTGGATTCCCGACTGGAAGGGACGGCTCCAGAACAGGTCCTCTCGCAGGAACTTCGGGATCTTGTAGCGGAGTCCCCGGACCTGTCGCTCGGCACGCTCGAGAGCCATCCAGGCCCTAAGAGCGACGAACTCGCCGAGCGTCGTTCCGTCCGCAGGGCCACGCCCTGTGGGCGCGCTCCAACGCTTCTCGAGATGACTTCGCCTCGCGGGTTCGCCAACAACGACACGACACCGATCGGGGTGGCGGGCAAGGATGTACCGCTGGGTCAGGTAGTTCGGATCCCGAGGATCCCCAGGTTTGAAGAGATCACTGAAAGTGACCTGGCGGACACCGTCGCGTTCTTCTGCGAGCCACACGATCCGTATGGGGACACAGAGGGGATCGTCCTCCTCGGCCAAACGTTCACCGATTGCAGGGTCAACGGATGAGAATGCTCGTCGTCTGCGGGAGGGCGGCAGAGCAAAGACTTCGACCGGGTCGGGAACGGCGGCTGTTGCCTTGGCTATCCACGAGGTGATGAGATCGGCTTCAAGGGCGCTCGAAGCATCGACGAGCACGACAAACGGGCCCGTGTCCTCAGGCCATCGCGCTGTATCGGGTTCGATCCGTGTGTCGACCCCCGGCTCCATCGGTCTACTCGTCGTCCTGCGTCGGTACCAAATCGCCGACGGCACTCAGGACGGCTCCAACAGCATTCGCGGCAGCGCCGGCAGCCTTCGACGCGACCTCGGATGCCGTGGCTACGAAGTCGGTGGCCGTGTCGCTCGGTGAGGTGGCAGCAGCGCCAAGGTAGCTCGCTATCTGGTTGATCAGATCCTCCGGAAGCACGCTCTTCATGTAGTCCGTGACGATCGTCACGACTTCAAGCACCTTCTCCGCGGGAAGGCCTGTTCGATCTTGGATTTCCTTGATGAGGTCTTCCACGTCTCTCCTTTGCGCTGTGCCTTCTTTCATCCTACCGGTTCTCGCTTGGGCGAGTCCGTTCGCAACGAGGGCTCCCACGGGAATCGATGCCCAGGGGAGCCTTGTCGTGAGGGTCTGCGGATCACTCGCCTCCGGGCAACAGGTCCTTTGCCTTCTCCCACAGGTTGCCCGCAACGTCAGTAGCGGAAGACGCCGCGCCGCCGGCAGCGTCGGACGCCGAACCGGCCGCGCCCTTCGCCTTCTCCACGGCGTCGGCTGCCATGTCTCCGGCGCCTTCGAGCACGCCGCTGAGCTGGTCGACGACGTCACTTGGGAGCTTGTCCTTGACCCAATCGAGCGCGATCGTCACGCCCTCTTTCGCCTGTTGGGCGGTAACGCCGGTTTTCTCGACTATCTGACTGATCAGTTCGTCCATATGCCCCTCCCGGGTCTTTGTCCTTCGAGCATACTCTTGGTGACCTCTGGCGGGAGCCTCAGCTCCAGCCGAGCTCATCGAGGCGATCGTCGTCGATGCCGAGGTGGTGGGCGACCTCGTGCAACACTGTTGTCCGGATCTCTGACCGCAAATCGGGGTCGGACAAACCGAGCCCAATGTGAGGCTCGTAGAAGATGGTGATTCGATCAGGGCTCACACCGAAGTAGTCGAAGCCGCGCTCGGAAAGGGGGATCCCCTCGTAGAGGCCAAGGAGACCTGCTTGGTCCGGGTCCTGGTCGCGTGTCGCACGGTGTTCGACAACTATCGCGACGTTCTCCATCTCGTTCGTGACCCATTCAGGAAGGTTGTGGAGAACGGATTGCACCACCGCCTCGAACGTTGAGAGATCCATCGTCGGATGCTAGTCCAGACGCGACAACGCCCCCTTGTGGGAAGGAGTCGAGGGGGCGTTGTCTCTGCGGCATCGATTCAGAAAGAGGGAGGAGAGTCGATGCTCGCAGCTTCTGTGATCCGGGTCCGAGGGAGAGAGTTCTCGTCTTCCGAATGTTGTGCTTCTTAGACGCTCAGTATACCCCCGGGGGTTCCCCTAGTTTGCGCTGCGACGCTCGTCGAGGGTTCCGTATACTCACCGCCTCAGAGGGCGATTAGCTCAGCGGGAGAGCGCTGCATTCACACTGCAGAGGTC
>JBDLJV010000130.1:0-6363 GCA_039714175.1 Actinomycetota bacterium | reverse complement strand
TCGAAACGCTTTCTCATCTCGGCGAAGCGGTCGGCCATTGCGACGCCGTCCTCGTCGAAGGACGCGAGGGCTTCCTTCTGAGCGACGTAGTCGATGCTGTCCACTCCTGCCTTCGACTGGAGCATGCGCCACGCCTTCCGACGTTCAACGGCGAACAGGACGAGCTGGCGAGAGATCGCCATCGTGCGCACCTTGCCCGCTGAGTCCTCGGTCTCGATGTAGACCTCGAAGTCGGGAACATACGAGCGATGCGTCATGTCGAATATGCGCCGCTGGGCAACGTCCTGCTGTGTGATGAGCAGCAACATGTCGTCGAGATGCACCAAACCGTCGGTGTCCTTCACCGGTCGCAAGTGGCGACGGAATCGGGCCTCTGTCGCAGCGAAGTGGGCAACCGTGTACTGGAAGGTGCGATCAGTCAGCTTCGACGTGATCTGCACCCAGTCACGATCCCTGTTCGCGTTACCGGAGATATCCATCGCTTCGGAATACGTCTCGCCCCGCTTCGGATCGAAGACGAACTGCGGCACGGAACGCGAATCCCGTGCAAGTCCGGCCTGAAGCGTTGACACGTCGTCCGCAATGCCGTGCTCAGGCTGACAGCTCGTGTAGCTCTGGATGAATGCAGCACCTCGATAGTCGAGTGCATCAACGATCGCCTTGTAGAACTGAGCGGAGTTCGCCAACGAAACTTGGGCAACATATGGCGACCCGTGTCCCGAAGTGAACGTTTCAGCAACGCCCTTCTTCTCCGTCAGCTTGCCTTCGGTGGCAATACCGAACTGGTTCATGTCGCCGCCGCCGGGCATCGGAGTCGAATCCGAGTTCTGGCCTCCGGTGTTCGAGTACACCTGCGTGTCGAGCATCAGCAGCTTCACGTTCGGACGGCCCTGGAGAACCACCTTCGACACGTTCTGATAACCGATGTCGCCCATGCCGCCGTCACCACCGATGGCCCAAGCCTTCGGCAGTTCACGGATCTCGCGGGGAGACATCAACGCGTCCGTCAAGTGCTTCATCTCGAATGCATCTTCTTCGGACGTGCCCACGCCGAGGCTGATCATGTCAGCGATTCGCTCAGGGACCACCGATCGCCGAGCGTGGTCGGAGATGAAGCTCTCACCGAGCAGCCATGCAACCGTTGCTCCGTCCTGGAACAGCGAGTTCATCCACGGATAGGGATGCGGGTTGTTCGGAGGCGTTGAGCCGTACACCGTGTTACAGCCGGTGTGGGCTCCCATCGCCATCACGGACATGCCGTTCGGCAGTGTCTCATCGAGGGCCTGCAGATCGCGGTGGTTGAACGCGTCCTGACGCATCGTTACGACAAGTGCGTCAACGACATCCTGGTCCGTCACATAGCCGTACTCATCGATGCGCTGCTGCGTGTCAGCTTCTGTCTCTCCGCCGAGGCCCAACAGAGTGTGGGCCACGAGACTGCGAAGCCTCTCGTAACCCTGCTCATCGAGCGCCTTTATCTCAGACATCATCTTGAGACCGTGATCCTCGAGGTCGAGCGCCTTCGCGTCGAGCCTGTCAGCCTTGGCGTGGTACAGCGGACGCATGTACGCCTCGGTAAGGGACGCGACCGCATGCAGCACGCTCTTCTCACCACAACCTGCGCACGCGCCGTCGCCCGATACCAACGCTTCGTAATGGGAGCGCACCATCAGGTGGTTCTTGAGGTGTGCCGCCGAGGATTCGATCGGGTCCTCAGGATTGAAACGACCGAGGTACTTGTCCGGTGTATCGGGCAAGAGATCCAGGAGGTTCATCCCGGACATGTGATCCGCATTGATCTGCGGTGTCTCGGATGCCATTTCGAGCGCCTCGTAGGGACACTCGAGAACACATTCGGCGCAGCCTTTGCAGGTGTCGGCGACCATGATCGAGAACAAGCCGCCACTCCCCGGATTGGTCCGCTCAAGGGACCTGAACAGGTGCGACGTCTTCGTGTAGGCGAAATCAACCCGGTTGAACAGCTCCATGAACTCGTCCCGAGCTGTCTCGTTCACGGTCTCGATCTTTGCCACCTCTTCGCCGAGCAGCTCCTTGAACGGGACCTTCTCCTTCGCCTTGGTGATCTCGAGCATCCGGGGTCGAATGCGCTCCTCGAGCGCCGGGAGCTCCTCGAGCATCTTCGACCGCTCGCCTTCGTCGAGGATGTAGCCCTTCGCAGCAGTCTCGAAGACGACATCGAAGTCCTGCGCGACGTTCGGCAGGGCAGTGTCGGGACACGCGATGATGCAATCCATGCACCCGGTGCAGTTCTCAGCGATCCACACCGGTGCTTCTCGACGTGAGACGTACTTGGAGGCTCCGCGCCCGGTGCCGGATGCCACCATGGACACCGATGCCAGTGGGGTGGCTGGCTGGTTGTACCCGAGGCCCGCCTTGAATTCCTTGTTGAACGTCGAGAGTCGCGTGAGTGGGATGCGAACTTCCTGGTTCGCCGGTGCCTCCATGGAGGGAACATCCACGGCACACGTATCGCATGCGGCTAGTGCCGGCAGGCGCATCGATGACCTGTCGGGAGCATCGACCTCACCGTGGGGAATCTCGGTGATCAAATCGTGGCCCTGTTCCATGACTCGCATGTTCGAGGTGACCACGGCATCGCCGAAGCGACCGAACTTCTTCTGGTACTGACCTTCGACGATCTCGTGGTATCGCTCCTCGGTCACGCCGTACTTGTCGAGCATGTCCGACACGGCAAAGAACGCTCCAAGGAAGGCATTGCCCTGCATGCGGAGCTGGAGTTCCTTGCGTTCCGTTGCCTCGCGGGCGATCTTGAATCCGGGGATCGTCACGATGCGGATCCCCTTGTCGATGATCTCCTGACGGAACTCACGCGGAATACGTTGCCAGACCGTGTCCGGGTCCTCCTCTGACTCCCACACGAAGGTGCCGCCGGGGTTCATTCCCATCAGCGGGTTGGTGTGCGTGAAGATCTTCGGATCCGGACAGAGGACGACGTCCACGTGGTGCAGGTCACAGTTGACCCGGATGCGCTCGGGAGCAGCAACGAGGAAGTACTGCGTCGGGGCGCCCTTCTTCTCGGACCCGTACTTCGGATTCGCTGACACATGGATCGACTCCTTGGGCCGACCGAACTCGTCGAGGACATGCTGTTGCTCGGCGAGGTCCTCACCGATGGCACCGATCACCTCGGACAGGTTCTTCCCGGTGGTGATCATCCCCCAGCCACCAATGGAGTGGAACCGAACGGCGATCGATCCGTCAGGGAGGAGCGATGGTTTTCGGTCTGACTCGACGGCATACGGATGATCGATTCCGAGGGTGATGTACGTGGCTCCGTCATCGAGCATCTTGCCGTCCTGGCGAGCGATGTCACCATGCATGTACTCGTATGCACCGATGATGCCTTCAGGGCGGAAGTCGCGCGAACCGAGGCCATAGGAACCGTTCAGGATCTCGGGCATCTCCTCGTAGCTGATACCGGGGATCTCCGATGGATATCCAAGGCTGTGGATCTCATAGGCCTTGGACATGACAGCTCGAATCTCGCGGGCCATCTGGTTGTCGCCCGAGAGGCCGTCATCAGCGCGCTCGAGGATGATGACCTTCTTCTTCCCTGCCAGCGCCTTGATGATCGCGGCCTCCGGGAAGGGTCGCATCACATTGATGTGTACGGACCCGACATTGGCGCCGTCGTTCTCACGTAGGTAGTCGACAGCAGCATCAACGTTCTCGGCGGCGGAACCGAACGAGACGAAGGAGACATCAGCATCGTCGTTGCGGTACTCCGAGACCAGGCCGTAGTGGCGACCCGTGAGCTCGGCGAAGTCCTCGTAGGCCTGCTCGATGATCGGCAGGATCTCCTCAGTGAAGTTGTTCCGGCGTGCGATCACGCCGTTCATGTAGTGCTCCTGGTTCTGCACCGGTCCGAGGAGCATCGGGTTCTTGAGATCCATCATGGCCGGGACGCGACGGCGCGTCGGGCCGAACAGCACTCGCTGACCTTCCGTTGGGGTGTCGATCATTTCGTCGTGCGCACCGAGGAACTCGCGCATCAAACCGGACTCGTGCATGTAGAAAGTTCGCTCGAGGTGGGAGGTGAGGAATCCGTCCTGGATGTTCATGGCCGGGTTCAGCGTGAGTTCGGCGACCTTGCGGGCGATCAACGCCTGGTCTGCTGCCTGCTGGGCATCCTTGCCGAAGAACATGATCCAGCCCGCATCGAGGACCGCGTACACGTCGTCATGGCCACAATGCACGTTCAGCGCGTGCTTCGTGAGGGCACGTGCGGCAACCTCGAGCACCATCGTCGACAGCTTTCCCGGTGCGTGGTAATACTGCTCCAAGCCGTAGACGACCCCCTGTCCCGACGTGAAGTTCACCGCGCGATGGCCGGTCAACGAGAAGGTGATAGCACCACCCTGGGCAGCGTGCTCGCCCTCGGCTTCGATGGCGATCTTGGGATTGCCGAACACGTCGAGGACGCCCTCTGCGAACGCGAGCTGGTAGTTCTCACCCATCTCAGTGGACGGCGTGATGGGATAGAAGACTCCGCCTTGGGTTATGCGGGCTTCCGTGTAGTACGACACCAACTGGTTGCCGTTCGTGGTGATACGAATACCTGGGTATTTGGGGTGTTCCCTCGACACGGTCCGCCTCCGGGGATAAGAATCGCGAATCTTGCCGCGGAGTCTAGTTGCGCGCCTGGCAGTGAATTCCTGCAGAACGTCCGACAACAAGGTCCGATCTCAGAGAGTGACCGGTCCACGATTCTGCGGTTTGAGCCCTCTCTTGTCCACATAGAAGTCGGCAGCACCATCCATCCACCGTTGGGGGTCACCATCGATTCTCCGCGAGGGGCCGAGTCCGACACGCTTGGTCCCGCCATCGATGAACGCCATCACCACGGGGACATCTGCAGCGTCCGCGATCCGCCAGAACCCGGACTTCCAAACGTCGGTTCTCGCTCTGGTTCCTTCCGGTGCGATCACGAGGATCATCTCATCGTGCTCCTCAAAGGCGCTCACGACCGTGGCCACGAGATCGTGGTGAGCTGAAGTCTCCACGGGTATGCCACCCCATCGGCGCATCAGCCAACCGAGCGGCCCCCGAAACAGCGGAGCCTTGGCCAGGAATCTCACGCGCATATCGAAGTAACGGAGCGCAGCAAGGAAGATGAAGAAATCCCAATTCGACGTATGCGGAAAGCCGACAACCACCATCCGCGGTTCATCGGGGAGGCCGCCCTCGAACCTCCACCCGAAGAGCAGAAGCAGCTTCTCACAGAGCCATTTCATGGGCTGACGGTAGCTGTCGGGAATCGGGTGTCGGGAATCGGGTGTCGGGTAGCGTGGGGGGCATGACGTTTGACAGCAACAGCATTCGACAGGGGTTCCCTGCGCTCACACGGACACTCGATGGGCGCACGGTTGCGTATCTCGACGGACCGGGAGGGACGCAGGTCCACAGCAGCGTGATCAGGGCGATGTCCGGGTTCATGGAGCGCGGCGGATCCAACCATGGCGGTCCATTCGTGACCTCTGTGGAAACCGGGTCACTGACCGATGACGCACGCAATGCAGTCGCCGACCTCCTGGGAGCGCAACCCAACGAGATCGTGTTCGGCCAGAACATGACTTCGCTCACGTATGCCTTGTCGCGTGCCCTCAGCCGGATGTGGGTCGATGGCGACAACATCATTCTCACGAGACTCGACCATGACGCCAACGTTGCCCCCTGGCTCCAGGCTGCCAGCGAAGCGGGGTGCGAGGTACGGTTCGTGGACTTCGACCCCGACAAGGGCTGCCAACTCGATCTCTCCTCGCTTGCATCGGCGCTTGACGACCGAACGAGACTCGTGGCGTTCACCCACGCATCGAACGCCACCGGGACGATCACCCCTGTATCCCAGATCGTTGAAATGGCCCACCAAGCGGGAGCCCTCACCTTCGTCGATGCAGTCCACTACGCACCCCACGGACTGATCAACGTGGCAGAAAACGACACGGACTTCCTCGTGACATCGTCGTACAAGTGGTTCGGACCGCATACGGGGTGTCTCTATGGGAAGGCCCGCCTCCTCGAAGAGGTACTCCCGTACAAACTGCGCCCGGCTCCGAACGAGATTCCGGACAGCTGGGAGACCGGTACGCAATCCTTCGAATCGTTGGCAGGAGTCGCCGCGGCCGTGGACTACATCGCCTCGCTCGGCGATGGCGACTCGCGGCGCGACCGGATCATCAGCGGGTACGCCGCAATTGGTGCGCACGAGACATCGCTGTCCAACCGATTCCTGACCGGGCTCCAGCAGATACCGCGTGCGCAGTTGTTCGGCATGCCGACGCCTCAGGCGAGAACACCCACGTTCGCCATCGACATCGCGGG
>JBDLJV010000129.1:0-6377 GCA_039714175.1 Actinomycetota bacterium | reverse complement strand
GGCTGTCGGGGCCTTCCCTACGATGCCCTAAGTTGGGGTCATGGAAGCATTCGCTGACTACCAGCAATACGACGCCGTTGGGCTCGCCGAACTCGTTGCCAGCCGACAGGTGCACCCCGGCGAACTCGTCGAAGCGGCGATCGAACGGATCGAGAACACCAACGAGACGATCAACGCTGTCATCCGCACCGACTTCGACAGGGCACGACAGCGAGCGACCGATGTCGAGCCGCGTGGGCCCTTCGGCGGGGTTCCCTTCCTGATCAAGGAGCTTCTCCCCCTTGAGGGCGAGAAGGCCACCTTTGCCTCGGTGTTGTTTCGTGATTTCGTTGCTGAGTTGCCATCGGTGCTGGGCGATCGGATCGATGCCGCAGGGTTCATCTCCCTGGGTCGCACCAATTCGTCCGAGTTCGGTCTCCTGCCGACAACCGAGCCTGTACTCCACGGACCCACCCACAACCCCTGGGATCTCTCCCGCTCCCCCGGAGGTTCGAGCGGAGGCAGCGCAGCTGCCGTCGCCTCAGGCATGGTGCCTCTCGCACATGGAAGCGACGGCGGGGGATCGATTCGAATCCCAGCCTCGAACTGCGGCCTGTTCGGACTGAAGCCGACCCGCGGACGGATGCCGATGGCTCACCAGATCGCCGTTGACCTCGGCGTGAGCCGATCGGTGCGGGATTCGGCGGCCCTGCTGGAGGCTCTGCACGGCTCCCATCCGGGAGATCAGTACTGGGCTCCGAACGCTGGGGCGGACTTCGCCGCGGCGGCAACAGAGGATCCCTCTCCACTCAGGATTGCGTACTCAGTTCACGACTTCCGGGGAGAACCGGTCGACCCGCAGGTCAGCGCAGCAATCATCGACACAGCACATCTGCTCGAATCCCTCGGACATACGGTGGTCGAGGCGCGTCCGGCGATCGACGGAGAGAAGATGGGCTGGGCATTCGTCGACGTGTGGGCCGCACTGGTCGCCGACATGATGAAGATCATTCTCGAGGTTGCATCAGAGCAATTCCCGGTCCCCTATCTGCGCTCTCTTCTCGGCGACTACCGAACGATGAGGTTCATCGGCAAGATGGACTCGCGCAAATCGGGTCTGCCCGCACTCGAGGGTTTCACCTGGTCGCTTGCCGATTACTCCCTCAAGCGGGACCCGGGCGATCTGCGTGCGTCGGAACGAACGCTGGGTGAAGTCACCTACTCGATGGCGTCGTTTCTTGAGGAGTACGACATGCTCCTTACACCCGTCCTTGCTCAGCCACCGGTCATGACAGGGCATTTCGACCAGAGCAAGGGACTCGCGGACCTGATGGATGAGCTTCTTGACTACGTCGCATTCACGCCCGTCGCGAACTTCACCGGCCTGCCTGCAATGTCCGTTCCGCTGTCGTGGACGGATGCCGGCCTCCCTGTGGGAAGTCACTTCTTTGGCCGATTCGGTGATGAGGAGACCCTGCTGAAGCTCGCAGGCCAGCTCGAGCGGGCACAGCCCTGGGCGAATCGGCGACCCGACTAGCGTTTGGGATCAGGAATCGGGTGTGAGGCGTCAGGCGTCAGGCGATGAGATCAGCGTGAGCAGGAACCGCGTTGGTTCGAGGGCGACCACCGAGTGCGGCACGGACGCTTCCAGATGCGCCCACGCGGACGGCCCCATGGTTGACACGTCGTCACCGACGATGAACTCGATGGCGCCGGAAACGACCTGGACGATTATGGGCTTTCCCGCGGTGTGCTCCGTGAGCTCCTGTCCGGTATCCATGGCGAAACCGACAACCCGGATGTTGTCGTCGCGGTACAGCACCTTCGACAGCGTCCCATCGACCGGGATCTCAAGGTCAGCTGCTACGTCCGGGATGATCATGTATCGCCTTCCTGTCGCATTGTCGGGAAGAGGATGACCTCTCTGATGTGGTGCTTGTCGGTGAGCAGCATCACGAGACGATCCACACCGATTCCGAGACCACCCGTCGGCGGAAGCCCGTACTCGAGCGCCCGGATGTAGTCCTCGTCGACAGGATGGGCCTCCTCGTCCCCGGCAGCCTTCGCTTCAGCCTGGGACTCGAAGCGGGCCCTCTGATCGAACGGGTCATTCAGCTCGGAGAACGCATTCGCGTACTCGGCGCCGGCGATGAACAATTCGAATCGTTCGGTGACGTGTGGCTTGTCCCTGTGTATCCGGGCAAGCGGCGAGGTCTCGATGGGATGCTCCGTCACATACGTCGGCTCCCACAGCGTGTCCTCGACAAGTGCATCGAACAGAGATTCGATCAGCTTGCCCGATCCCCAGTGGTCCTCGGGCTCGATCCCATGTCGCCCTGCGATCGCACGCAATTCGTCGACTGCAGTGTCGTAGTCGACATCCTCGCCGAGAGCCTCACGCGTCAGCTCGAGCATCGTCGCTCGCCGGTACGGACCTGATAGATCCAGGGGCTTGCCGCTGTACGTGATCTCTGTTCCCCCGGTGGCGGCAACTGCGCAGGCCGCCACGACCTCTTCGACAAGCTCCATGATGTCGTTGAAATCGGCGAGCGCCTCATAGGATTCCAGCATCGTGAACTCGGGGTTGTGCGTCGAGTCAACGCCCTCGTTGCGGAAGATCCGCCCGATCTCGAACACCTTCTCGATTCCGCCGACGACGAGACGCTTCAGATAGAGCTCTGTGGCGATACGCAGGTACATGTCCATGTCGAGGGCGTTATGGGACGTCTCGAACGGTTTGGCCGTCGCTCCTGTCGCTGCCGGAAGCAGTACCGGTGTCTCCACCTCCACGTATCCCCTGCGCTCGAACTGGTGCCTCAACTCGCTGACGATCTTCGCTCTCGTGACCGCGACGCGCTTTGCGTCCTCGTTTGCCAACAAGTCGAGGTATCTGCGGCGGCTTCGTTGTTCGATGTCCTTGAGCCCGTGCCACTTGTCCGGCAGGGGACGAAGGCTCTTCTGGAGGAGGTTGAACGAATCGATGCGAACCGAGAGCTCACCCCGTTTGGTGACGATCACCTCGCCGGTAGCACCGATCCAGTCACCGCTGTCAAGATCCTTGAACGCCCCGAACCCGTCGTCTCCGAGCACAGCCTTGTTCACGAAGAGCTGAAGGGTGCCTGCAACGTCCGACAGCACAGCAAACACGAGTTTCCCCATCTCTCTCGTGTTCATGAGGCGACCGGCGACCGTCACGGTCTCACCAGTTTCGGCCCCCGGTGCGAGATCGGGGAATCGTTCTCTCAGGTCACCCGACGTGTGCGTACGCCGGTAGGAGTACGGAAATCCGCCGTCCTCCATGGCCTTGCGGTACTTCGCGAGTCGCTCACGCGTAAGCGCGTCGGACTCGAGTGAGACAGAGTCGTCGGTTGTATCTGGTGCGGGTTGGTCGCCCTCGGTCATTCGGCATCCTGATTGCGGTCGAAGATGATTCGCAGTCCCTCGAGCGTCAGATACGCATCGACCGTGTCGACGCTCGAGCAGTGGGGCACGATGGTAGAGGCAAGCCCGCCGGTTGCCACTCTTGTCACCGGTTCATCGAACTCCGCCGCGATCCTCTCGACGATGCCGTCCACAAGTCCGGCGTGGCCGTACAGGCCACCCGATTGAATGGCCTCGACGGTCCCCCGTCCGATGACGGATCGTGGTGGCGAGAATTCGACCTTGCGCAGTGCTGCCGTTCCCGAGATCAAGGCGTCGGTCGAGATCTCAAGACCGGGCGCGATCGCACCGCCCACGTACGCACCGCCGGGACCGACCACATCGAAGTTCGTCGATGTCCCGAAGTCGATGACGACGACCGGGGCACCGTAGCGCTCCCTGCCAGCGAGAGCGTTGACGATCCTGTCTGCGCCGACCTCCCTCGGGTTGTCGATCTCGATCGACATTCCCGTCTTCACCCCCGGTTCAACAACCACGATCCTGCCGGAGGTGAGATGCGGCGCAACCTTGCGGAGCGCCGCGGTCATCGCTGGAACAACGCTCGAGATCGCCACACCGCGGATATCACTCTGCGTGAAGCCATCGGAACCAAGGATGCCGACAAGTTGCCAACGCGCCTCGTCGAACGTTGCTTCAGGGTTCGTCGACAACCGCCAATGGCCGACAAGTTCGTCGTGGTCGAACATGCCCAGCGCAATCTGCGTATTACCTACATCAACGGTGAGAAGCATCAGTGACCTCCATACAGAATGCTCGACGTCTCCAAACGAACACCTCGATCGGCAATGCCCGTCCTCGGATCGAGATGGATGTTGTCGATCAATCGTACGTCTCCGATCTGCACTGCCACAGCGAGGAACACCGTATCGGTGATCGTGTCCGTGATCGAAGCGCCGGCGGCGGTAGCCATCTCAACGTACTCGGCCTCCGCGTCGGACTCATCTGCAATCCCACGCCGAACACGGTCACGCAGGGACGCAACGGAGCGCTCCCCTGCGTCGAACGCATCAGCGGCGGCGAACAGCGAACGGCTCAGCGACAGAGCCGGAGATCTGAGGTGTTCCTCTATCCGCACATTGCGGCTCGACAGAGCAAGACCATCCGCTTCCCGAACGATTGGGAGACCGACGATCTCGACAGGAAACGAGAGATCCTCGGCCATCGTCGCCACGACCGCCAACTGCTGAGCGTCCTTCCGCCCGAAGTAGGCGGAATCCGGCTGTAGACCAGCGAATAGCTTCGCCACGACGGTGGCGACGCCGGCAAAGTGACCTGGCCTGTGGGCGCCCTCCATGGCATCGGCCACTTCCGTCACCTCGATGCTCGTCAGCGGAGTGGAGGGATACATCGTCGCGGCGTCGGGGGCGAAGAGGATGTCCGCACCAGCCGCTCGAACAAGGGCTGCATCACGATCGAGATCCCTCGGGTACGCGGCAAGGTCTGAGGACTCGTTGAACTGGAGAGGATTCACGAAGAGACTCACGACGACCGAGTCGTTCGACTCGCGCGCAGCCTCGATGAGGCTGAGATGGCCCTCGTGGAGAAATCCCATGGTCGGGACCAGCCCAACGGACCCGGATGCCAGCTCTCGTGCCTCGGCGAAGGTGCCAACAGTTCTCATGCGAGTGCTTCCTCGATCTCGTCGAGTGTCCCGGCGAGTCTTGCTGTGGATCTCGCAAGATCCACGAACAGCTGCTCTGCCTGCGGAACCCGCTCACGGATCGCAGCGACCTGGCTCGCGACCGTCGCAATGTCTCCGCGGGCGACCGGACCGGTCAATGCTCCAGCGGGGCCGAGATCGAACGCATTGGCGATGATCGTTTCCATCAGTGGATGAGCCGCCTCGAACGGAACACCTGCCGCTTCGAACAGGGCCAGCGACAGATCGAGCGTCGTGAGCGTGTAGTTCGCGGCAGCCGCTGCACCGGCGTGATACAGCGGCTTTGCGTCGTCATCAAGATTGAATGGCCTACAACCCAGTGATGCAGCGAAATCGTGGAGGTCTGATCGGAGCGGTTCCTCGGCTGTGATCGCCGTCCATGCGCCTGCCAAGCGATCCGCTCCACGCACAGCGTCAGGCAGGGTCTGGAGAGGGTGGATCGAACCGACCTGGACATCCGTATCAGCGATCGGATCCAGAGCAGCGATGGAGACGGCTCCGGATACGTGCACAGTCGGAACCGGCTCGGCGAGATCGGCGATGACTGCAGCTATCTCCGGAATCGCATCGTCCGAGACCGCGACGATCCTCAGGTCCGGTCGGCCCGGAATGATCGTGATGAGGTCAACCAGGCGAGCAACCGATTCCGGGTTGCGACCTTCGATCGAGGTGATCGTGTGACCGCTGCGATGCGCTGCGATGGCGAGAGACCCGCCTGCGCGGCCCGCTCCAACAATGGCGATGTTCATACGGCTCCGATCCATGGTCGGGTATCGGTCCAGCCGGAAGGCTATCAGCTTTCGACAGACGCCCACCGGTCGTGCGCAGGGATGAGGAGATTGTGACTCGTCCCCACTGATAGATACGTGCTGTCGTCGGCCCAGACGCGGACCGTGCCCGCAACGGACCCCTCCGTCATGTGGTCGATGTGCACCTCACCGAGGTGCCATCCCGGTTCGGTATCGAGATTGGGAAACCGTCCCGTGAAGTCGAGCGTCGGCGTGATCACGAACTCACCGGTGCCGAGCAGGCCCATTCGGTGCATTGCCCCACGCCAGATGAGGGCGTCGATCGGCATGAGAATCGCTGCGGCTCGCAGATACGGATCAGGTGAACCGAGGGCAACATTCGGGCTCCACGCACGGAACAGGTCGCTGGTGCCACCGTCGAGATCCGCGTTGTCCCACCGTTCGAGGGATCGCCAGCTGCGAGCCGAGTTTCCGAACTTCTGGCTGGCTGGGCCAATGAGCCGGTCGATGGGCACGCACTCGGCCAAGCTGAGCACGCGCGGGAACTC
>JBDLJV010000128.1:0-6661 GCA_039714175.1 Actinomycetota bacterium | reverse complement strand
GTCGGTCTCTGGCCCGAAAGCACCAACATGCTTGCGGGCGTGGCGGTTGCAGGGCTCGTGGCCGTCGACATAGCCTTGAGACGACACCTGCCCGTTCGCTCTCGATACTGGTGGGGAGCGATCATCGTCATGTCCCTGGCTCTCGTGTTCTTCCTGGGTGGCCGAACCGGCAGTCCGTTCTGTGACTCCGAAAAGTTGCTCCAGGGGCATGCGATGTGGCATATCCTCTCCGCAGCGGCTCTCTGGCTGTACTTCGAGGCGACAATGCCAGCGGGAAGGGACATCACAACATGATTCGAGTACCGACGTACGAAGACATCCTCGCCGCTGCGAAGCGAATCGCCCCGTACGTGCACAGAACACCGGTATTCACGTCGGAATACCTCGATGGTCTCACTGGTGCGTCGGTGTTTCTCAAGGCTGAGAACATGCAGAAAGTTGGCGCATTCAAGGCGCGAGGGGCGACGAACGCCGTGCTCTCCCTGTCAGAAGAGGATGCCGCCAGAGGGGTTGCCACCCACTCGTCTGGTAATCACGGACAAGCAGTGGCGTATGCCTGCACTGTGCGAGGTGTCCCTGCAACGGTTGTGATGCCCGATCACGCACCCCAGGTCAAGGTCGATGCCGTGAGTGGGTACGGCGCTCGTATCGTCTTCTGCTCCCAGTCAGAGCGTCAGGCAACGCTGGACGCTGTCGTGGAGGAGACTGGAGCGACGTTCGTCCACCCGTACGACGATCCATCCGTCATAGCAGGACAGGGCACCGCATCTCTTGAACTGGTTGAACAGGTCGATGATCTGGACGTCATCATTACTCCGATCGGGGGTGGTGGACTGCTGTCGGGCGCGACCATCGTTTCGGAGCGACACGGGTTTCGTGCCTGGGGAGCTGAGCCCGAGATCGTGGATGACTCGTACCGGTCCTTGAGAGACGGCGTGAGATACGGTGCAACCGGCGCTCTGAGCATCGGCGACGGGCTCCTCACAGGTATCGGCGAGATCCCCTTTGCGATCCTGTCTGAGGCCGGCACACAGGTGCTCCTGGTTTCCGAGCAAGAGATTCTCTATGCAATGGGCTTCCTTGCCGTCCGGACCAAGCTCGTTGTGGAGCCCTCTGGAGCGGCTGGAGTGGCAGCGGTGATCCGCTACAGCAACGAGTTCAGCGGCAAGCGCGTGGGAATCATCCTCTCGGGAGGGAACGTCGAACTCTCAACGTACGCCAGCAGTTGAAACCTGGATGTCTTACATCAAGGTTGAGAGATGGGTGAGCGCTCGTCCGTATCCGCTTCTCGTCTCCGCGAGGTTTCTCGACGCTCTCACCTCACGTTCCCGTGCATCCTGGAGCAGCACCTGAGTGGTCTCGGGCTGTGCCTCAACGGTGCGGTAGTTGAGTCGAGCTTCTGCACGTGCATCGACGGCTGCTCGGACAGAGCGCATCGACTTCACCACCTCATTGGCAGCCCTACTCGTCCGCTGATCAGGTGCGGAAGCTTCGAGTGAGTAGAGATTGTCGCTCGCCCTCGAGAGGCGTTGGTCCATGTCCTGCCACGCGGCAGCGAGCGCGGTACCTGCTGTCGCTCCGACTTCAGCGGAATCATCGAACTTGGCATTGCCGCGCCATATGGCGAGATCTTCGGACATCGTGTCGTACAGCCATCGTGCGTCGGTGTAGCCGTTACGGGCTGCGTCCTTCCACGTTGATGTCGGCGATGCGATCTGGACCTTCTTGGTGGACCCTCTCCTGACGTATGAGAGGAGGAAGACCAGGAGGGCGAAGCCCACAATGATGAGCAGCCACCAGGGCGTCTCCGTCTCGTCGGGGTCAACCGGTGCGGTATCCGCCTCCGTTGTGGTGGGCGCCAATGTGGTATCCGGCGCCGATGTGGTATCCGGGGCGATGGTGGTTGTGTCACCGCCGGGCGCTGTTGGGAGCACGACTTCGCCGTCAGTGATGCCGCACGACGTGAGTGCAGCGAGGGCAACCACCACAGCGACAAGGATCCGAATGCGCATAACCGTTCTCCCAACGTTGGCCCTCGCATGGTATATCCGACGCGGGTGGTCACGGCACTACACTCGCCAACACGCGGACAAGGGATTCACATGGACTTCTGGGACTTCTTCTGGGTATTGGCGATCTGGATACCGCTCATTCTTCTCTGGGGCTTCACACTCGTTGACCTCTTCGCATCACGACTCTCGGGCATCACCAAGGGTCTGTGGGCGATTGCAATCATCTTCCTCCCCATCATCGGGGTGATCCTCTACTTCGCTCTGCGCCCCATGGACGATCCCGAGTATGCGACAGGCTCGGGCACACAAACCGGCGCCTCGGATCCATCAGACATCGCTCGTCTGGCTGATCTCAACGAGCGGGGGCTGCTCGATGATGCTGATTTCGCCCGCATCGTGTCGGGGATGTATCGCTAGGACGATATCCGGCGACCGGAAGCCGGACACCGATGACCGGGAACCTTCTAGATCTGTCCGGGGGTCCAGTCGCGTAGGGCGAATGTCTTACGGGTCGCGATCACATCACTGAGTACTTCCTCAGGGATGCGTTCGACGGTATCGGCAATAGCATCCTCTGACGCCGCGGTTGCGACAGGGCCGCCGCCGGAGAGATCGCAGACCTCCTGAGCTCTGGCAGACAGTTCGGCCGTGCCGACACGCCGGGCGAGATCGATGATCGATTCCTTCGGGAGACCGACCAGGGGTCGCAACATGGGTGTCTCGATCGACTTGGACACCGCAACGAGATGCGGCAGGGTCTGGCTGGACACCTGACCCAAGGCATCGCCGGTCACCAATGCCGTGATGCCACGCTCCTCTGCGATGGCGCTGGCTGCTCGGGCCATCATCACTTTGAGGGTCACTTGGCGCATGCGGGCATCGACATGGGTGAAGAGAGCGTCCTTGACGGGTTGAAACTCTACGAGATCAACCTGAGGCTCTGATCCATGACCCCAGCGTGACCACAACTCCTGGGCAACAGCGAGTGCGTGATCAGATTGCGCGCAGTTCAATGAGAAGTGAACGAAATCGATGGGGCAGCCACGCGACATCAGCATCCACGCAGCGACGACTGAATCGAAACCTCCTGAGATGAGGCAGAGAACCCGCTCCTGGGTGCCAAGGGGAAGACCGCCAGCGGCTTTGGCATGGTCGGTCACGAGATAGGCGTTCTGATCAAGCACCGTGACCCGGACTTCAACGTCCGGGTCGGTGAGGTCAACGCCGGCTGAGTCCGCATACAACGCAGATCCGATGAGCTTCGCGAGGTCCATGGAGTTCCAGTCGTGTTCGCCACGGCGCTTCACCCGTGCTGCGAATGTGCCTCCGGCGACATCATCCTTCATGATCTCGCCGACGCGTTGAGCGATGTCGTCGAGTGTCTCGAACTCGATGCGGGTGACCGTGTCCACGGATGCGATTCCGAAGACATTGAGAGCGGCTGATCGTACCTCGGGGAACTGACCGTCACGGGGAGAGAGTTCGAATCGATGCGTTCCGACCCTGCGCATGTCACCCTTGTAGCCCGCGCGATCGAGAGCCTTGCGGAGATTGGCGCGAACCTGTTTGATGAGGCGCTTCTGTGTGCGCCGGGACTTCAGGAAGACATCACCCGAGAGGGTCACGTGCAGCGTATGGGGAGCAGCGTCGGTGGCCATGGGTGGATGATACGAATGCCTGAGGTGTCATGTGCGGCTAATCGTCAGCCGTGAAGAGCCGTGATGGGAAGAGTTCGACCGAAGCTTCCGTTGGAACACCAATGGCGTCGGAAAGCATCTCGTTGAGTTCTGAGACGGACGGCAGGTCCCCTTCGCCGGTCACGATCACCCTCACTTCGTCTCCCGTGACCTCGACACGGTTCACGCGAAGGCCATCGACGTCGTCAAGCCATTTGGACGTCGCCTCCTGAGCGGCAGACTGACGCGTGGCGGAGGAGAGGATTCCCTCCGAGGTGAACGTCAAGGGAACCATGATGATGAGCGCACCGAGAATCACCGTCGAGATGACGGTCTTCATTTTCTCCCTGTTCTCCCGCAGCTTTGTGACGAGAGCGAAACCGGTGAGCACGAACACGAGGGATGCGGCGAGGATGATCGATACCAGGTTCGTCAGGAACAGGACGAAGGCGCCTGTGGCATCAGCCCGACTCCCGGCATTGAGCATCACGCCCACCACGCCGAGGGGAGGGACGAGCGCCACAGCGATGGCGACGCCAGTGATGGAGGACGAGACCCGCTTGTCCACTGTGGCAAAGGCGCCGGCAGCACCTGCTGCGACGGCGATCATCATGTCGATGAGCGTTGGGGAGACGCGCGACACCACCTGGGAGTTCGTCGCTACCGGCACGAAATGGGGCGCCCAAATCGAAACGATGACGGCCGTGAGGATGGACACCGCTACTCCGATCGCGACGGTCGAGAACGATCGGCCAACACGGCCCATCCATCCATTGACGATTCCTGCGCTGACACCAAGGATTGGCGTCATGAGAGGAGCCACGAGCATCGCTCCGATCACAACAGCAGTCGAATCAGCCAGTATTCCCAACGTGGCGATCGTCGTCGAGAGAATGAGCAACACCCAGAATCCAACCTGCTTCTGGTGGTGGTCTGGACCTTCGAAGTAGAGGTCGTCAATGACGGTGAGGCGCATTTCATCACCCACATCGCGTTCGCTCAGCCAACGCCTCACGAATCCACCGAGCTGCACCGTGCCAAAGCGGTCGGCGTCGTCGTGGGCCAGGCCGTAGCTGATCATGATCGCGCCGGCAACAAGCGAGATGGCAGCCAACGAAAGGACAAGGGCTGCTTCGAGACCTTCAGGCACGACGATCATCACGAGACCGGCGACAACCATCAACCATCCCTTGACGAAGTAGAACCTCGAATCGGGAGATGTGTCCCGTGATCTGATCGCTTCTACGATGACGGGAATACCTCGTGCGGCGAGAACGAGCGCGGCAATCTGTATCAGGCGATCGAACGCCGTGCCGGGTAGGACGACCACTGCTACACCAGCGCCAAGCATCGCGAGTCCAAGGAGGACCGCAGGCCACGGGACAGGACGCACACGGACAGCTGTCCAGAGATCGGTTAATCCGAGCAGTACCGCTGTTCCCGCAAATAGGAGTCCAAGGAGACGTGTCGAGGCATCGGGCAGCGTGAGAATCAGTAGGCCAATGAGGATGAACCCTCCGCCGCGCACGGTCGCAGGATTGGCCCAATGCGGTCGGTTACTCGTAATGGAGGGGCGCATTCGACTCGAATCTAGTACGTATCGACCACCCAATCAGACTCCATCGGCTAAGGTCGGAGTCCCGACTCACGCAGGAGAATCATGTACCGGTTGTTCGCCCTCATCCTGGCTGCGATCCTCGCGCTCGCTGCATGCTCACCCTCAGGCGGCGATCCGACACCTTCCACCTCTCCTCCGGGTTTCGGTCCTCTCGATGTGGTCATCGACAACTTCGAGTTCACACCGGCATCGCTCGATGTCAAGGTGGGAGACACGGTGACGTGGACGAACAATCAGGACACCACGCACACGGTCGATTCGTCAGTTGACGGAGGATGGTCCTCGGGCGTGCTTGAGCCCGGTGACACGTTCTCATTCACGTTCACAGAGGCAGGGTCGTTCCCGTATCACTGTTCGATTCATCCAGCGATGATCGGTGATATCCAGGTTGCTCCCTAAGGGAGCTTCGGGCATCAGTCGAACCTGATGAATCGGCGTTTCCCAACCTGAACGGTTGCTCCCGACAGGGTTGACCGATCCACAGTTTCGGATGTGATGCGTTCTCCAGCGATCCTGACAGCGCCCTGCTCGATGAGTCGCCGTGCCTCACCGTTTGAGGCGGCGAGGCCTTCGGAGGCGAGGAGCTTGGGGAGCCAGATCTCGGCGTCGTCAGGTAGCTGCCCCAAGGGCACCTCATCCGGGGTGTCCTTCTCCTTGAAGATGCGGTCGAATGCGGCCTCTGCATCCGTGCCGGAACCGGCACCATGGAATCGCTCGACGATGCGACGAGCCAGATCTCGCTTCGTGTCCCCCGGATGGAGTTCACCTTCAGCGAGGGCGCTCGATATTGAGCGGACCTCGTCCTGGTTCGCTGCGGCAGCGAGACGGAACCACTGAGGCATCAACTCGTCCGGGATCGACATCGTCTTGCCGAACATCTCAGACGCATCGTCCCGGACCGAGATGTAGTTGCCAAGGGACTGGGACATCTTCTTCACGCCGTCGGTGCCGACGAGAAGCGGCACCGTCGCGACTGATTGGGGACGTTGGCCTGCTCGTTCCTGGAGATCTCTTCCCATGAGGAGGTTCAGGAGTTGGTCGTTGCCACCTATCTCCACATCGGCTCGGATCGCCACGGAGTCCTGACCCTGCAGGATCGGGTACATGAATTCGATCAGCGAGATCGGTTCGTTCTCCTTGAACCGCTTGGAGAAGTCCTCCCGGTCCATGAGGCGGGACACAGTCACCTGTGCAGTGAGCTCGAGAACGTTCGCCATGCCCATCGAGCCGAGCCATTCGCTGTTCCTGCGGATCTCCAGACGATCTTCGAGGAGCAATGGGCGGATCATCGGGAGGCAGGATTCAACGTAACCGTCGACTTCCTCACTGGTCAGGCGCTTGCGTGTTGCATCCTT
>JBDLJV010000127.1:0-6759 GCA_039714175.1 Actinomycetota bacterium | reverse complement strand
CGAGCGACCGGCGTTCGCTATCAGCAGCGCAAGGACGGTGCGTTGCTTGGGTCCACCAAGCGGAAGCCTTCTCCCATCCTTGACCACTTCAATGGGGCCTAGAACCCTCAGTTCCATCGTGCGACCATAGTCGAAGGGTCCGCTCGTTTGCAGGGGCGCTGGAGGCAGTGTCCGTTCCATGCCCCGAACCTTGCACGCCGCCGGTCAAGAGATTGTCAAGGCGTCCGCGGTTCTTGGTCTCCTCGACCCTTCGCCATGGAATCGCTGTTGAAGGGAGACTCGCCAGTGAGTGATGCGGGTGAGTGGCCAACCGCGGGCGACTACTCATGCCAGGAGGCTCCCGCCGCAATGGTGGGAGCCTCCTGACCGAGGTTGGTTCTATCGGATTGATCAGCTAGGGAAGGATCGTCTCCCCACCGACACACCAGGATCTGAACTTGTCAACCTGCACCTCGCCGTCCTTCAGGATGAAGACGCTTTGCATGTGCATCTTGGCCCCGGTGTCCGGGTTCCTCCAGCTGTCGTTGAAGCCACTCACAACGAGGTCCGGATCTGCCGGGTCGCCCTTGATCATGAGATGATCCGGATCCCCCGACAGCTCGTAGCCGGTGCTCGTGTAGGCGTACGCCTTGGCGATGCCGGTCAACATGTTGCCGTGACCCTGATGCTCTCGGATATTCAACGTGATGTAGAAGATCATGTCGTCACCCGTACACGGGTCCGTCACGGGGAAGAACGGATTGTCTGCCGGGAATTCGAGCTCTATCGAGTACTCGACGGGCTGGTCAGCTGCGGCAGGGGCCGCCACCAGTCCAACCAAGATCGCGATCGTTGCGAGAAGTGTGAGCGATCGTCGCATGTGCCTCTCTCCTTCTGCCTCCGAAGAGACGTTGCGTATGGCTCCCGAACCTACGAAGCCGGAGTCAAGGGATTGTCAAGGCGGGAATGCCTGTGTTCGATGTTCCTACCAGGGAGAGCGGTGACCGTGGAACTGACGCGTTCTCGGCGTGAAGGCTCATCACCGATCAGTGCACGAGTTCAGGTGGAGGAATCTCTGGCACTCGGATTCGGTGAAGTCACGGGTTAGGCGGTCACGAGCGATATCGAGCAATTCGTCGGTATCCAACGTGAATGTCAACAGAGTCCCGCCGTCGCTCAGCAGCATTACGCGACCACCACCAGAATGGAAGGCTCCACGTGCAGAAGACCCGGTCAACCCATACCTGAACGCCGTGACGAGAGAACCGTCGGCTACGTTCCACACCTTGGCCGGTTCAACGTTTCCGCCGGTTGTCAGCATCAGCGACCCATCGCGGCTCGGCACCAACACGGGCGTGAACGAGTCGTGAGCCTTGCTTTGCCACGGGCTGGCCTCGGTCAGCGCTTCACGGATCGCCAAATCGGCATCGTCGGGCGCGTCACCGGCTTGGGGCATAGCGCCGTTGCTCGCCAGCTCGGCAAGGTCGGCGACGTAGAGAGTTCCCTCGTTGTCTATGACAGCGAGAGATCCGACGGTCGGCATGAATCTGACGTTGTGCACGGCAAGCCTGAAGGCCTCCTGACCAGTCGACGTATCGAAGAAGACGAAATCCCCACCACCCCATATCCAGACGAGTCGTCCGTCTGGTGAGAATTCCGAGTTGAAGACCCCGTGGATCCACACGGTGTTGACAGGAACCGCGTCTCCGCTGGAGAGGTTCACGATCTCTGTGACAAACCCCCTCTGACCATCGGCGGCAGATGCAGATGACAGGAGAACACGATCGCCTTCAAGCGTCATGGCGTGCACAAATGATCCGATAGGCGCGTCGTATTGGGTCTGACCGGTTGTGAGAGACACGACGGAGGACGATCCGTCAAGATTCCTCGTCGCAGCGACGGATCCATCTCCGATCGGATGTGTCTCCCTTCCGGGTTCGACGATCTGATCATCGAATCCGAGGCGCGGTTCTGCGTCATCTGCGTCGATGACCATCACAGTTGCCGGATCTTCCTCTGTGCTCCTTCCCGCAACGAAGAGTGTTTCGCCGTCACCTATCAAGCCGAAGTTCCGCAGTCGTGGGACATCAGTTTCCAACCTGTGAACCTCAGGCCGGAGCCCCCCTTCGATGTTCCAGACAAGGGTTGCGTCGTCATCGACACCGGCAGTAATCACGCGTTGATCGCTCAAGGTGGTAGCCGTGGCCCATACAAGGCCCTGATGCCCGGGCAACTCGACTTCGGCTTCTCCAGTCCGGGCGTTGATCACTCTTGGGACTCCGGAGTCTCCGCCAACGAGCAGATGGGTTCCGGTCTTCGACCAAGAGACTTGGCCTTGCGGCCTGTCGAGTGTGGTACGCGCCAGTTCGTGACCGCTGGACATGTCAAGCACAGAGAGAACTCCATCGAATGCCGAGACTGCGGCCACGCGTGTCCCGTCGGGCGAGAATGCGATGGAAGCAACGGTTGGGATATCGACAGCAATCTGACGAACCTCGAGTCCTGTTGACGCCTCGAAGATGCGGATGGCACGTGATTCTCCATCGCCGATCGCAAGGAGATTCTCGATTGGGCTGAAGTCGAAGTCTCCGCTGATCGCGATGTCAACGTGCTCGTCGGTGTCAAGGTTCCATACGCGAACCCCCTCCTGCAGATTCGCAGCGACCAGGTTCCCATCCTCGGCGAAGGAGATGATCCAGGGAGGCAGAGCGGTTTTCGCGAGATCTCCACCATCGAGGTCCACATACTCGCCATTCCGGTAGTTCCAGATGCGAACCGGTGACTGCACCCCGCCGTATACGACACCGAGATGTTCTCCGGCAGGGGAGAAGGAGACTCCCTTCGCTATCGCTCCCTCACGTTCCAGAACTTGAACGACGGAGCCGCTTTCGAGATTCCAGACGGCAACGTTGTTGCCGTCGTGAGCAGTTGCCATGAGACTTCCGTCCGGACTCACTGCCACGAACTGTCCACCTGGGTACCGGGCCTCGATGCGGTGACTCTGGAGCGCCTCGTGGAGTGCGGCTAATGCCTCCGGGGGTTCTTCTCCAGCCTCGCGACTCAATTCGATTGCCTCGACTGCGAGCAGGATGCTCCGTTCAGGATCGATTGTGAGCTGCTGCACGGATTGCAGCGCCAACTCTCGACCCAACGCGATTGCAGCCTTGTCCTGTGCATCATTGCGAGCAAAGAGTGCGGCGGTAGCGAGTAGGAGCGCGATGATGGTGGCGATGCCGAAGCCCGACATCACGAGACGGCGTGTTCTTCGGCGTTGAGCACGACGATGGCTTTCGGCAGCGCGACTGGCCGTCAAGAAGTCGGACTCTTCGGAGGTCAGCGTCAGCTCGGTCACCGCCGTCCATGTCTCGTGCTGATCGAGACGACCCGCAGTAAGGAGGTACGTGTCTGAGTGATCTGCGGCCTCCCAATCGGCGATCGCCGCTGCGAGCCGTGAGCGGAGGAGAAGGTCCTCCTGGTGTTCTTCGACCCACCCGGCCAGTCGTGGCCATTCGGACAGGATGGCTTCGTGAGCCACCTCGACGGTCGGGCCGTGCGTAATCGGGTCACGGTCGAATGTGAGGAGTCGGTGGGCTCCGAAGGCACGCAGCATGTCTTCCAAGATCGCATCGGCGAATTCGAGGTGTTCCAGCTCGGAGACGCGAACGCGACGTCGGGTAGGCCGACCGGAATCCGTGACGCTGATGAGACGCAGCATGACTTCGCGTGTTACCAGCTTGCCTTCCGGCTCCAGCGCGGAGTACGTGGATTCAGCGCGTCGACCGAGTGCGGCGAGCACACCTCCTGAAGCGAGGTAGGCATTGATCGTCAGCTGATCAGAGTCGCGTTGTTCGAACAGTTCGGTGAGAGAGAACTCCAAGAGGGGTAGGGCGCCCGGTTGCTGCTTGACGTCGCTCACGACGCGATCGATCAAACCTGGTTCGAAACTGACACCGACGCCCGCTGCCGGTTCGCTCACCATCAGACGAAGGGCATCTCCACTCGGTGCAGAAATCGGAACGGTTCCTGCTCGTAGGGCATTTCCAAGACTTGAGAAGCGCAGCGGGCGATCGAAGAAGTCGGCTCGCATGGTGATGACGACCCGCACGTTCGAGCGTTCGTCGTCGACGGTTGCTGCGAGCAATGCCAGGAAGGCATCGCGTTCGGCATCGGAAACAAGGGTGAACAGCTCTTCGAATTGATCGACGATGAGTAGGACTGTCTGGTCGTTCGGTATGTAGCGCTTCACGGCACGCGCGAGACCGCGGGCGTCGCTTCGTAGATCCTTCTCGAGATCGCTCGGCATCTCGGACGCTACCCGCAGGAGTGCGGAGGCGAGCTCTTCATACGGGTACGCACCGGGGAGCATGTCGGTGATGAACCACCGTTCCGATCCACTGATGGATCCTTGGCGAAGAGCGGGGATCAATCCCGCTCTTGTCACCGACGACTTCCCGATGCCTGAAGGGCCGACAACGGCAACGAGTCGGTGCTCGGCAAGCTTGTCGACTATTTCCTGAGTTTCAGAATCTCTGCCGTGGAAATCGATAGCATCGTGCTCTCCGAATGCGCTGATGCCCTTGTACGGATTTCGGGTCGGTGTGTACCCGACAGTCGGAGAGGCAGTGCCACCCACGCCGACGGCGGTCTCCCAAGCGACGATGAACGAACGTACGTCGCTGAAGTGCTCGGAGTCACTTGCCAGGGTGAGCAGGTCGGTGATGGTCTGCTGATCGGATCTGCCGAGACACCGGCGTAGCACACGAGCGAGCGCTTGAACATCCCTTGCGGCGCTGCCCACACCGTGGGTTCCGATATCGCTCGCAATGCCAAAGTCCGCGAGGTAGGCGCTTCCATCATCATCGAACATCACATTGGACGGCTTGATGTCTCGGTGGATCACCCCTCGTCGGTGGGCGAAATCGAGTGCAGGCCCGATTTCTGACAGGAGCTGGTGGACCTCGCCAACTGTGAGGTCTCCATCCTTCACGAGCCTGTCCTTCAGTGTGCCGCCGCCAAGCCACCGCATCACGAGGTACGCGCCATCCGGATTTCGCCAGTAATCATGGAGCGGGATGATGTGGGGATGCTCGAGTCGTGCGACAAGCTGCGCCTCGACTTCGAAGCGTCGGATGTACTGAGAATCGTTCGCGTAGTCAGACTTGATGATCTTGATGGCCACCTCGCGACCAACCGAAGGCTGGTATGCGCGGTGCACGACACCGAATACACCTGAACCGACCTCTTCACGGATCTCGTATCCGGGCAGGCCCCGCGAGGTCAGAGGAAGGGTTAGGGAGCTCAGCTCGGTGCGAAGAGGGGGGAAATCACGTTCGAACCCGTCGATCATCAATTGGTAGACCGGGCGAGCCTCGCTTGATCCGTCGGCCGCGTGTTGGCCGAGCGACCTAACGATCCATCCAGCACCACCGGTCTCAGCGAGTGCTTTGTTCGCCTCAGGAGAGAGGAGGATCTGACCGCCGTGTGCCGCTGCGGCGAGACGGGCTCCGCGAGTCACTGGCGGACCCTGTGCTGCTTCGTCCCGAGCTATCTGTACCTCGCCATCGCTGATTGCCATCCGCATCGCGTCGTCGGAGGCGGCGAGCGTCTGCTGGGTCGCAATTGCAGCTCCAACAGCCTGAGCGACATCGTCGAAGATCGCATACATGGCCGATCCTCGGTGGGAGAACAGTTCACCGGAGTTGTCGTCCGTTGCCTTCTGAAGAGCCACTGCCTGTCGGGTGATGACTCCGTCGCGCTCGGTTGGCGCAAGCCGTGAGAAGACGTCCGGATCGGCGACATCTGCAACCAAGATCGAAGCATGCTTCACGGTGGGGCCCGTATCGAAGCCGAGGGATGGATCCTGGTCGAGGATTCGCCGTTCGAGCTCTCGCAGGTCGGGCGACGGGTCGAGACCCATTTCGCTGATGAGGTAAGTCCTCGTCTTCTCATAGGCGCGAAGTGCTTCCGCCTGTCGGCCACAGCGATAGAGAGCGAGCATCTGCTGTGCGCGGAACCGCTCTCGAAGCGGATACTCAGATGTGAGAGAGTCCAACTCGGCGATCAGTCGCCGATGGTGGCCGCGTTCGAGGTCCATGTCGACGCGGAGCTCGATCGCTGAAACGCGTAGCTCGGTAAGGCGTGTGCGCTCCGCTGTGAGATCGAAGAGGCCATCGACATCTGCGTATGCGTGACCGCGCCACAATCCGAGCGCCTCCCCAAGAGCCTCGGATGCTGCGTCGGGGTCGTTCATATTGGATGCCTGAACGACGGCGTCCTCGAACCGGAATGCGTCAACTTCGGAGCGATCTGCCTTGAGGACATATCCGGAGCCCGTCGCTTCGATGACCTCACCGAATTCCCCGCGCAGATTGGATATGTACGTCTGGACGGAGCGGCGCGCACCCCGGGGCGATTCGTCTCCATAGATGCCAGCGACGAGCGCATCGGTTGAGACCGGTGTTCCGGAGCGCGCTACAAGGAGGGCAAGCACCGTTCGTTGCTTTGGCCCTCCCACGGATAGTCGCCTTCTCTTCTCGAACGCCTCAATGGGCCCGAGAACACCAAACCGCATCCGTTCAACGTAGCGATTCTTTTCTGGTCGTGGGCTGGCAAGTGCAGGTTTCTCTGTTGTCATACCGCCACTATCGGGTACGCGTGTCAAAGCGATGTCAAAGTGGAAACCCTTGTGCCCCAAGGCTTTGACACTTCCTTGACACCTTTGACAACCCCTTGATCGGTTGCTCGCGGGGGTCTGACCGCCCGCGCGGAGTGTGCGGGTAT